>JABWCP010000008.1 GCA_013360215.1 bacterium
GTTATTCGTATTGTCTCACCCGCGTACGCGGGTGTCTATGTGACCACAGGTTTAGCATTGTGGTTAACGAATTTATTTCTTCTCCGTAGGTTCCCGCTTTCGCGGGAACGACACGCTTTCGCGGGAACGACACGCTTTCGCGGGAACGACATGCTTGCACGGGCGTGGCCGCGTGAAGTTATTCGTATTGTCTCACCCGCGTACGCGGGTGTCTAAGTGACCACAGGTTTAGCATTGTGGTTAACGAATTTATTTCTTCTCCGTGGGTTCCCGCTTTCGTGGGAACGACATGCTTTCGCGGGAACGACATGCTTGCGCCGGAATAGTAACCTTTCAAGGAAACGGTAAGACAATGGTGTGTGTTTTGCCTTACCCGCACTGTCATTCGCGCAGAAATGGAAAAAGTATGCATAAAAAATTTTGTAAGTCCAGTTTGATCTACAAATTTCAGTAATCGGGATCGAACCATATATCTACAGATCAAACAAACGTAAAATCAGAGATGCTTAATATATGAAAAACTGATCAATGCAGAACGCGGCTCTCGATCATAATACACGCATTGGCTAAATAATTGAATCGCCGGGTTTCAAGAAAGTTCAGCACTTCGTCGTTTTCCGAACCGGGTTGCAGCCATACATTGGTATGTCCGAGTTCCAGGCACTCTTGTAGGATATTTAAAGTCACCGAAGGAGGGACGACAAAATTGATGATCGTCGGTTTTACGGGTAATGCCGCGAGATTGGCATAGGCTTTATCCCCCTCGACTTCGGTGGCTGAGGGATTAACAGGAAAAATCGTATACCCTTTACGCCGAAGATCGCGATAAATCGTATTGCCGTATTTATTGGGATTATTATTGGCCCCCACGACGGCGATCGTCACCTGCGGTTCGCGCAGCAGATCAAGGATATCTTTCATCGGTCACTCCATTTCTTTTTTCAAAAGATGGTCCGTGGATTTTACGGCACCTTGCATGATGGCCATATCCAGGATCTGCAATAAGTGTCGCAATTCTTTCATATCATCCAAGTACCACTGCATCCCCGGTTTTAATCGTCCGGAGCGATCATAAAAATCATCATTTGTATACGACGGGCCGTGAAACCACCGGCGGCATTCGTTTTGAAAAACATCCGATTTTTTTTCGATCAACGTGATCAGATTGGAACCCTGACTGATACTCACGATATGCTCGCGTTCGATATTTTCCAAATAGTCCGAATTGAACGCCGCACGAACTACCAGCATCGTGGAAGTAAAATCAATCGTAGGGTGAAATTTTAATTCCGGTTTTTTTCCGGCGGCCATGGCCGATTCATAAAACACAATCAACGAATCCAAAACTTGCATGCGCGGGATAACCATTTGCCGATCCATGCGCACCAGATCTTCGCGAAACGTCTGCAGAAATGCGATCCGTGCCCGTTTGGCGCGTTGCTGATCCTGAAAATCCGATACGACAAAAGCACCATACACACCGGCAAATACGATGAGGAGTTCAAAAATTAATCGGCCTACGAAATGTTCTTTTTTTTCTTCAGACATGCACAGCTCCCGATTTTGTCGTCAATCTAATGGCCTACGTAACAAATTACAAACACAAAACGGGCGTCCAATGATTCGATGCAATATACCCATGTCAATTCAATTAAAAAGACTTTGATAATTTTTACGCCTTGGCGCTTTAGCAAGTACCTATTCCCTCTCGCAAAGCCGCAAAGAGAAATGAAAAAGTCTTTTGAGATAATTTTTTATAGATCGCCTATTTGTCAACGAACCATTCACCGGTCGCTATACCCATGCCAATTCAATTAAAAAAACTTTGATAATTTTTACGCCTTGGCGCTTTAGCGAGCACCTATTCGCTCGCGCAAAGCCGCAAAGAGAAATGAAAAAGTCTTTTGAGATAATTTTTTTTAGGGATCGCCTATTTGTCAACGAACCATTCACCGGTCGCTATACCCATGCCAATTCAATTACAAAATCGTTATTCCTATCCCGGGATGTTTATCGCGCTTCACGTTTTAATTGTGATACCTCGTCTCGGTACAGCAACGCTACTCGATGAGTAATTAATCCTCCATGTGATTAATAGATGCTGTGGTTGTTGGATCATTCTATCCATTCTTCACTTTCTCAAAATTCCTACGATGTATTTATTTGAACCATTTATTGAGTGTACGGATTCGTACACCCCTGCACGCATGCGAACGATTTTCGTGCTTATTTATAAAATGAAAATTATTAAAAACAACTATTTAACCATTGGCACAAGAATTGACAATAAATAGTATTGAGTTAGGTTTATCAATTATCAACCGCATTGAAACACGACAGGTAACATGGACCGGAAAATCGAAAAAAAGACATGGACTCCCAAACGCATTGCGATCATCGGCGGTGGCGCATTGTTTGTTTTTTTCATCGCGTATCAATTTCTCTTCGGAGACAATTCCACGAAGCTCAATGTCAAATCCGACAAAATCACCATCGCCAAAGTGACGAAAGGCCCGTTTCAGGAATTCATACCTGTAACCGGCAACGTCATGCCGATCAAAACGATTTACCTCGACGCGATGGAAGGCGGACGTGTGGACAAACTTTTCGTCGAAGAAGGCGCGATGCTCAAACAAGGCGAAGAGATTCTCAAACTGACGAACACCAATTTGCAAATGGATGTCATGTTTCGCGAAGCGCAGTTATTTGAACAGATCAACAACCTGCGCAATACGCGGTTATCTTACGAACAAACCCGTTTGCGCAACAAAAGCGACCTGATCAATCTGGATTATGAAATTCAGAAACTCAAACGCACGTACGATATTCAGAAAGGCCTGCAATCGCAGAATCTGACCACGCCGCAAGAATTTGAAACCGCACGGGACGAATACGACTACGCCGCCAAGCGGCGCGATCTGCTATTGGAAACCATGCGCCAGGATTCGATCTTGCGCGCCGTGCAGATGCAATCGCTGGAAGCCAGTATCGAGCACATGGGAACCAACCTCAATACCATCAAAGAGAACCTCGCCAATCTTACCATCCGCGCGCCTATCGCAGGGCAACTCACGTCACGCAACGCGGAACTTGGTGAATCCAAACGCTCCGGCGATCGCCTCGGGCAAATCGACGTGCTGGACGGCTTTAAAGTGCGTGCCGGCATTGACGAACACTACATCGCACGAATTCAGATCGGGCAGACCGGCGAATTTGATCTCGCCGGAAAAACGTACAATCTCGTGATCAAAAAAGTTTATCCGGAAGTTCAGAACGGACGTTTTGAAGTGGATATGGAATTTCAAGGCGACACACCTAAGGACATTCGTCGCGGCCAAAGTTTGCAGATCCGTCTGGAATTGGGCGATTTGCAGGAGGCCGTACTTGTACCCCGCGGCGGATTTTATCAAAAAACCGGCGGGCAGTGGATTTTTGTCGTAGATCCGTCCGGCGACTTTGCCGTAAAACGGAATATTCGCCTCGGGCGCCAAAACCCGCAGGTTTTTGAAGTCATGGACGGAATCTTCCCCGGCGAACAAGTCATCACATCCAGCTACGACAGTTACGGTGATGTGGACAAACTCATGCTGAATAAGTAGCAGACGGTAGACGGCAGACGGGAAACGGGACACGGGAAACGGCAGACGGAAAGCGATAATAAATTAGGAGATTTTGTAATGAATGAGAACGGTATGCTGAATTTGGGTCATAAAAATTTAGATGTATGGAAACTGAGTATCGAATTGGTAACTAAAATTTACGCCATAACAGAAAATTTTCCAAAAACAGAGATGTATGGTATCACCAATCAACTTCGGCGAGCGGCGGTGTCGGTTTCATCAAATATCGCCGAAGGCGCTGCACGACGATCTCAACTCGAACGACGTCGCTACTATGAGATTGCGCGTTCTTCTTTAGTAGAAATTGATACGCAATTAGAAATTGCGTTACGCCTGAAGTTTTGCATCAGAGAAAATTTGCATTCTATCTCTGATCTACTAAACCATGTATTTGCCAGTCTTTCTAAATTAGTAAAAAGCACTATCCATAAAACATTAACGAAAAATTAATCCATATCACTTTTAGGAGATGCCTGTATGATCAAAGCCAAGAATCTAAACAAGATGTACACCACGGACGAAGTGGAAACAACCGCACTGAATAACGTCAACTTTGAAATCAACGACAGCGAGTTCGTCGCAATCATGGGACCATCCGGTTGCGGTAAATCCACGCTGCTCAATATCATCGGCTTACTCGACAATCCGACCAGCGGTGAATATCATTTTGTCGGGCATGAGGTATCACGCTACTCCGAGCGCCAACGTTCCAATCTGCGCAAAGCCAATATCGGTTTTGTGTTTCAGAGTTTTAACCTCATCGACGAACTGACGGTGTATGAAAATGTCGAGTTGCCGCTTTTGTATCTCGGTATGACGGCATCGGATCGTAAAAAACGCGTCGAAGAAACCCTGGAACATATGCAAATCATGCACCGCCGCAATCACTTTCCGCAACAACTTTCCGGCGGTCAGCAGCAGCGTGTGGCCGTGTCGCGCGCCGTCGTCGCCAAACCCAAACTGATCCTCGCCGACGAACCTACGGGTAACCTTGATTCCGCGCACGGTGAAGAAGTGATGCGCCTGCTGACCGACCTCAACAAAGCCGGCACCACCATCATCATGGTAACGCACTCCCCGTCGCATGCCGAATATGCGCACCGCATCATTCACCTCTTCGACGGTCACATCGTGACGGAGAACATGAAAGAAGCGGCTAAGATATAACAGATGGCAAATGGCAAATGGCAGACGGGAAACGGCAAATGGCAAACGGCAAACGGCAGACGGGAAACGGCAAATGGCAAATGGCAGACGGGAAACGGCAAATGGCAAACGGCAGACGGGAAACGGGAAACAGTGAAGAAAGAAGTAAAAACATAAGGCGGGGACTATGATCAGGAATTATTTGAAAATCGCGATACGGAATATGCAAAAAAATGCTTTGCATACTTTTTTTAACGTATTGGGACTGGCGATGGGTATCGCATGCTGTATCACGGTATATATATTCGTGGATACGATGCTCAATATGGATACCGCGCATCGCGAGGCCGAACGTATATTCACGATCAATCACGTTCGCCTGATCAATAACCGCGAAGAATTCTGGGGTTTGTCCAAAGGACCGCTTGGCCCGGCTATTAAAAACGACTTTCCGGAAGTCACTGATTTTATCCGTCTGGATGACAATAATGCCGTGGTCAAGCGCGGCGATCTTATCTTTAACGAAGATATTCGTTTTGCCGACGCCAATTTCTTTTCCATGTTCACCTTTTCATTGGCTTCCGGTGTCGGCAGCGATCTGACTCAGAAAAACGCCATTTTTTTGAGCGAAGAAAAAGCGCTGAAATATTTTGGCGATCAAAATCCTGTCGGTCAAACGTTGACTTTGATTTTTGAAGGCGAAAAACGTTTGGAGTTTGTCGTCAAAGGTGTGGCCAAAAAATTTCCCCGCAACACCAGTTTCGCATTCAACTTTCTCGTCAATTACGAAAACATCAAAGATATTTACCCCCAAGCGGATCGCTGGACTTACAACGTCAGCGCTACATTTATCAAGCTGCATCGTCCGGAAGATGCGTTCAAAGTAGAACAGGGGCTTTCCCGATATTTGGCGCTTCAAAATGAAAGCAATCCCAATCAGCCCGCGCAGCGTTTTTATCTCGACAATCTGCTCACGATGTCTAAAAATTCGTGGCAGGTACGCGGTGATATTTCCGGCGGTACCAATCCGCACGGCATTTACACACTGACTTTCATCGCCGCACTGGTCATGCTGATGGCCTGCTTTAACTATATCAATATAGCCGTGGCCTCGGCGGCACGTCGTTTTAAAGAAATCGGAATTCGCAAAGTCGTCGGCGGAACCCGCGGGCAACTCGTCAAACAATTTCTGACAGAAAATTTTATTACCACGCTGACGGCTTTAGGTTTAGGTATCGTGTTTGCAGAAACTCTTACCATACCATTTTTTAATTCCATCATACAAGGCAACACGGTATTAGCGTTTGATATTTCCGCTGATCTGCGCGTTGTTATTTTTTTAGCCGTACTGACCTCTTCGATCGGACTTTTAGCAGGGCTGTATCCGTCGTTGTACATGAGTTCGTTCAAACCTGTTAACATTCTCAAAGATGTTCAAAAAATAGACGGCAACCGTTGGTTGGGTAAAACGCTTCTCGTATTACAATTTTCCATTTCACTTTTTGCGGTCATCGCCGGCATTATTTTTACACAAAACGCCGAATACATCAAAACTTTGGATTACGGCTACGAAGATGATCAGATCGTCGCTTTGTATTTCAAACAATCCGCGCAGTTTCATCAATTTGAACAAAAAATACGGCAGGACTCGAGAATTCACGCCATCGCCGGTTCCGCGCATCACGCCGGACGCAATATCATGGGAAATGTCGTTTATGAATCCAACGGTGCGCCGTCCCAAGCTAACGTCATGCGCGTGGGTTCCGACTACATACAGACTTTGGCTTTGCGCATGAAACAAGGACGCGCTTTTGATCGTGCGATGACGACCGACGCTGAAAATAGCGCCATCGTCAATGCGACCTTAGTCAAGGCACAAGGATGGACGGAACCTATAGGACAGCGCCTCAAAATGAACGACAAAGAATTGACTGTCGTCGGTGTCGTGGAAGATTTTTTTTACCGTTCGTACCACCGCGCCATAGACCCTTGTATCCTGACGATGATACCGGACGACGAATACCGTTTCATGTCCATCAAAGTAGCGCCGGAACACGTTTTGTCTATTCGTCCGTTATTGGAATCAACATGGCACGAGATTTTGCCGGACGAACCGTTTGACATGATTTATCAAAATGAAATTTTTCTGGAAGATCTGACGGAGGATGAGCAAGTAAAAAACGTGTTTCTGTATGTCGCCATCATGACCTTAATGATCGCCGCGATGGGGTTATTTGCTTTGGTATCGCTATCCATCGCCAAACGGACGAAAGAAATCGGTATTCGCAAAGTACTGGGCGCATCCGTAGCGCACGTGATACACCTTGTCAATCGGGATTTCTATTGGCTGATCGGTATTGCTTCGGTCATTATTTTTCCGATCGCATTTTTTCTGCTTACCAATCTGCTTAATAGTATTTATGCCGTGCATGTTGATATCACGGCATTACCCTTCATACTCAGCGTATTGATATTCGGTCTGGTGGCAGCCATCACAATCGGCATGCGGGTATATGGCGTCGCGAAGGAAAACCCCGTACATGCTTTGAAGTATGAATAACCGACGGGAAACTACATCGCAACAAGTCATTCTGTTTGACGATGTTTGATTTTAAAAATTTTTATTTCGGAGTACACCTATGATCAAAAATTATTTACAAACCGCATGGCGCGTTTTGCTGCGCAATCGAGGATATGCGTCTATTAATATTTTCGGTCTGACTCTCGGTATGACCTGCGCGTTTATGATTTTTTTGATCGTACGCTTTCACCTCAGTTTCAACGACCAGCATCATTTCAAAGATCGCATTTACCGCGTCACGACGACGGATAAACGCGCCGCTCAGGAAGACGCGACGAGCATGGGCACGCCGTATCCAATTTCAGGTATACTGCGCACGGGATTCCCCGAAATCGAAACGGTAGCCGTAACCGACTATGTGTACAATGGTCAGGTTCTGATCCCGCAACAGAGCGGCGAACCTAAAAAATTCAGCGAAACCAGCGGTATCGCATTTGTTCAGCCTCAGTTTTTCGACATGTTTGATTTTCCCTGGATCGAGGGCACGCCCAAAACTCTGGACGAACTGAATACCGTTGCTTTGAGTCAAACGTTGAGTAAAAAATATTTCCCCGAAGGTAATCCCATCGGAAAAATCATTCGTCTGGATAATGAGCACGATCTTAAAGTTACGGGCATTTTCAAAGATTTTCCGGCTAACTCCGACTTCCCCTTTCAGATGGCGATCGCGTTTGAAACCTCGCGGGCCATGTATCCCAACAATAAAACAGAATGGGGTTCCACCTCGAGCAATACGAACACATACGTACTATTTAAAGAGAATTTCGACCTTCGCGCGGCCGAGACCAAACTGAACGAAGAAGCCAAAAAACACCGGGAGATACGACCGGGTTTTGATCGGATTTTTTTATTTCAGCCGCTTGACGCCATTCATTACGACAGCCATTTCGGTTCATATGCCGGCGCCACCATAAGTCAAAATACGCTACTCACACTCGGTTTGATCGGATTTTTTCTGATTGTAACCGCTTGCATTAATTTCGTTAACCTTGCAACGGCCCAAGCTGTCAAACGCGCCAAAGAAGTCGGCGTGCGTAAAGTATTAGGCGCCAATCGTTTTCAATTGGTCGCTCAATTTTATGGTGAAACGATTTTGATCACGCTGTTTGCAGTCATTCTTACATTCGGACTTACCGAATTTAGTTTCCCTAAAGTTATGGAATGGTTGGATCTGACTATTCCTTCCGCCTTGATCTGGAACGCCAACAGTCTTTTGTTTATAGCCGCTCTCTCGGTGGTGGTTATCTTTTTAGCCGGCCTTTACCCGGCGCTCGTCTTATCCGGATTCGGTCCTGCACTTGCGCTCAAAAGTAAGATCACTTCGCATCATTCCGGTGGCCTGTATCTGCGCAAAGGTCTCGTCGTTTTGCAGTTTTCGATTTCACAACTGCTGATCATCGGTACGATCATTGCGACAACGCAGTTGGATTTTTTCAACAAACAAGACCTTGGTTTCAATAAAGAAGCTGTGGTCATCGTACCGATACATGAACGGACCAAAACATTATTTGAAAGTTTGGAGCACCAATGGAAGAGCCATCCCGGCGTCGAATCGGTGAGTTTTTCTTACGCCAGTGCCGCTTCAGGCAACCGCTGGACTTCCAATATCACTTTCTTAAAAAAGGATGAACCGATCGAATTAGACGTTGACCTCAAAATGGCTGATGATCATTATGCGGATATTTTCGGGTTACAATTTATAGCCGGGCGGAACTATGTAGCCGGTGATACATTGCGCGAAGTATTGATCAATGAGACGATGGTTCGCAAACTCGGATTTTCTAATCCTCAGGATGCTATCGGCATTGAACTCAAGATCGGTGCACGTCGCCGCGTCAGCGTTGTCGGCGTTGTGCGGGACTTTAATGCCTCCTCACTCCATGATCCGATCGCTCCGTGCATAATTGCTACGAACAGTCGGTTTTATCAGGAGGCGTCCATAAAGATCAACATGCAACAGGCAACGGAAGCCTTGAGACACATCGAAACAGTATGGAATTCTGCATTTCCTCAATACGTATTTGACCGACGTTTCCAGGACGAGACCATTGCCGAATTTTATGAGCAAGAACAAATCTATACCAATATGCTTCGCATTTTTTCGGGCATTGCTATTTTCATTGGTTGCCTCGGCCTGTTCGGTCTCGTTTCATTTATGGCCACTCAAAAAACCAAAGAAATCGGCGTACGTAAAGTTCTTGGCGCCTCGGTCACGGATATACTACTCATATTTGGAAAAGAGTTTATCGCGCTGATCATTTTGGCCTTCATCATCGCCGCTCCGCTGGCTTACTACGCGATGCAACAATGGTTGCAAGATTTTGAGTACCGCATCACCCTCGGCCCGGCTGTTTTTGCCGCAGCGGTAATGGCTTCACTGATCATTGCCGGAGCCACCGTTGGGTATCAGGTATTTCGTGCCGCACGTGCCAATCCGGCCGATGCTTTGAAATACGAATAAATTGTCAACGCCTTACTTTTTTGGGAGAAATTAATGATACATAACTACTTCATCATCGCTTTCAGGAATCTGTACAGAAAAAAAATGTACACATTTATCAATTTATTCGGCCTGAGCGTTTCGATCGCGGTGTGCATCGTCGGCTACCTTATTTGGGATTATAGTTATCACTTTGATCAGTTTCACGAAAACGCCGAACGCATTTATCACATCGGAACCACACGGGTGATCAATGAACAGGATCAAATTTTTGGAATTTCTCCTCTGCCATTAGCCCCGGCACTGGCACGGGATTTTTCGGGCGTAAAACACGCCGTACGATTTGCCAATCAGGTAGCCATCGTCCGAGTCGGTGATAAAGTATTTAATGAGTCCATACACTTCGCGGACGAACAATTTTTCGATATGTTTCGCTTTGAATTGGAACAAGGTCGCTACGATGCTTTAAAAAGCAAAACCGATCTCATCATCACCCATGACATGGCGATGAAATATTTCGGCGAAACGAACGTGGTCGGTCAATCCATCACGATAAGTTATGCCAATGAAGTTAAACACACTTATACCATCGGCGGCGTGCTAAAAACCATTCCGCGTAACTCGAGTTTGCAGTTTGGTTTTTTGCTTTCAACCGAAATTCTATCGGATCTCGGCGTTGACGAACGTAATAACTGGAGTCATGTGACGGGTGCGACCTTTATCGAAGTGCATCAGGCCGAAACCATTCAACAGATCAAAGACAATGAATCTAAATACATTGAATTGGTTCGATCCGCCAACACCCGTTTTCCGATAAGCCATCTCGTCATCACACCACTCAAGGATCTGGCCATAGAAGGAGAAAACTTCCGGAGTCACGATTTGCAAGATGCGCCGCCGCCGTCAGCACGCATAACTTTGTTTATCACGGCCATTCTGCTCCTCGTGATGTCGTGCTTTAACTACATGAACACCTCGCTCGCCATGGCCACGGCAAGACTTAAAGAAATCGGAATTCGGAAGGTAATGGGCAGCCCGCGCACACAGCTGATTTTTCAATTTTTGACGGAAAATGTTCTGCTTTGTGTTCTTGCTATCTTTGCAGCTTTCGGATTGGCTGAGTTTTTGGTTCCCGGATGGAATGCGCTTTTTTATGACATTCAACTTTCTATGGACGAATCGAAAACTTCCGGCTTGTGGTTATTTCTTATCGGGCTCGTCGGCTTAACAGCGGTCGGTGGCGGATTGTATCCGGCCTATGTCATCAGCGCGCACAATCCGGCTAAAATTCTGCAAGGGCATCAATCCAAAACTACGGCGAGTTGGATCATGAAAGTGATGCTGACATTACAGTTTTCGGTCTCTATCATAGCCGTCGTCGGCAGCGTCGTGTTTTCACAAAATGCAGAGTATCAAAAAAATTTAGACCTAGGGTATGAACCGGAAAAGCTCATCGGTGTGGTTATTCAGAAGAGCTCCATGTATCCGGTACTTTCGAACGCACTCATGCAGAATGCACCAATCGAAAGCGTATCGGCCGGACGAAATCACATTTTGTATTCATCTTGGCGAAGAACTATCAAAGTCGTTGATCGTGATATCGAAGCGGAATTTTTATATGTACGTCCCGGATATACTGAAACCGTCGGGTTGAGGTTGGCCGAAGGCCGTTTCTTTGATACATCCAAACCGCTCGATTTGACGGAATCGATCGTGATCAACCGCAGGATGGCCAAAGAGCAAGGTTGGGGAAATCCTATCGGACAGACCATGGTTATTGATTCGGTGACGTGCCGTGTCATCGGTGTCGTAGAAGATTTTTATATCCGCGGCCCTTTTCGACCGATATTGCCCTGCGTTTTTAAAGCGGCCAAAGAAGACAGTTATAGATTTGTAATCGTCAAGGCCGATCAAACTAACATCCATGCTGCGATGCATTCTGTGGAAGAAACATGGAAAAAACTTTTTCCTGAGATGCCCTTTGAGGGATTTTATCAGGAAACACAAACGGCCAACGCGGCCGAACTTAGCAAGAGTATCATGCTCGTGTTTTTCTACGTAGCACTCATGGCGATCGTTATTTCCGGTATGGGCCTCTTTGCGCTCGTGTCGCTAAATATCGTACGGCGAACTAAGGAAATCGGTATCCGTAAAGTACTAGGCGCATCGGCACTACAGATCATGCGTATGATGAATTCGGATTTTATCATTCTTTTATTGATCGCCTCCGTCATCGCCGATGTCGCCGGGTTTTTCCTTTTCAAAGCGCTTCTGGGAAGTATTTACAGATACCACGTGGAAGTCGGAATCACGGCTCTCATACTGGCCAATATTGCAGTTCTCCTGATCGGATTGGCGACGATTACAGGTCGTGTTCTCAAAGCAGCGCGCGCCAATCCGGTAAACGCATTAAAATATGAGTGATCAAGGATAATAATATTATGGTAAAGAATTTTTTGATCGTGGCCATGCGCACCATGCGCAAACACAAATCGTACACTATCATGAATGTGGCCGGTCTCGCAACCGGGTTGGCGTGCTTCATGGTCATTGCCATGTATGTTCGCCGCGAAACGGAGTTTGATACCTTTCAAAAAAATCCCGATCGCCTTTTTCGTATAGCACTGCATCGGGAAAATACCGGCTCTCCACAGCCTATCGCAACCGTATCGCACAGTGTCGCCGACATCCTTCGCCGGGAATCCCCGGGTATTGAATCCATGGCACGTTTATTTCGATTTGATCAAGACGCCGTCATTTTGACGGGCGATAAAAAATTTACCGAGCCGGATTTGATGTTCGCCGAACCGGATGTTTTCGACCTTTTGAGTATCGAACTGCTGAATGGCAGTCCTGCTAATGCTTTAAAAAATCCTACGGACGCCGTTTTATCGGAAGCCAGTGCTCGTGCCTACTTCGGGCATACCGACGTGATCGGACAGAATATCCGCGTTCGCATCAATACACGCTACGCCGATTTCAAGATTACGGGCGTATTCAAAAACTATCCCTCCAACTCGCATTTTTATACCAACGTATTATTGGGATTTGACGGAGTAAAAAATTACGTCGGTGATTTGGATTTTTTTCAGAGCTGGTTTAATTACCCCATGTGGACATACCTGCGCATTAAGGATATCAACGATGAAGCATCGGTTAATGCCGCACTCCATCAGATCGTCGAGCGCCACTTTCCTCAAACGCGCAAGCCGTCGCACATGCAGCTCCAGCGCGTCACGGATATCCACCTTCATTCACAAATGGGCGGAGAAATTAGACCGAATAGCAATATTTTTTACATCTACACGTTTACGATTATCGGGCTGCTTCTTTTGATCGTAGCTTGTGTAAACTACATCAACCTTTCGACCGCTCAATCGGAACAACGTACGCGCGAAGTCGGCGTACGCAAAGTTATGGGCGCCCGCCGCAGGGAATTAATATTTCAATTTTTGATGGAATCCGTTCTGCAAAGTATATTTGCATTGGGTCTTGCCTTGGGATTGGCCGAAGTGCTGGCATCCGTCCTCAACCGATTCACGGATCTTCAACTCACATTCGATTATTCGGATCCGTTTTTATTTATATTTTCGGCGTTTCTGATCGTGGTCGTCGGCGTCGGTGCAGGTTTTTATCCGGCTGTGGTTCTGTCCGGTTATGCGCCAATCCGAAATTTAAGAATGAAGGCTTTTCGTCGCCGGTTTCCCCTCCGAAAAATACTGGTTATTGTTCAGCTTTCGGTGACCGCTGCACTCATCAGCGCGGTTTGGATCATTCAGCTTCAGATCAACTACGTTCGCTCCAAAGAACTTGGATTTAATAAAGATCACACCGTTTTGATACGTGCGATCGGGAGCACGGTAGCCTCTAACCTGAACTACGATCGTTTTAAATACCAATGCGAACAATTGCCCGGTGTGATTTCAGTCACACGTCATTCATGGGTGGCAGGCGAGGGGTTTCGAATCCGGTCCGTCGGTTTTGATTCTTTTTCAGAAGAGCAGCGCCAACCGATACAATTTATCTTTGTAGGCGAGGATTATCTCAAAACGTACGATCTGAAGCTTATTGAAGGGCGTGACTTTTCCGCACAGTACCCGGCTGACACAGCCGGTGCATATATCGTAAACGAAGCCGCCGTCAGAGCGTACGGGCTGACCAATCCTATCGGACGCATAGTCGTCAGCGGCGATCGCGGCCCGGTTCGCGGACCCATCGTAGGGGTGGTCAAAGATTTTCATTTTGCGAGTTTGCACGAAGCCATCGAACCGATGGTCATCGGATTATTCCGATTCCCGATGCCTTACATCTCCGTACGATTTGACGGCCAAGCAACGCCGGAAACCATCGGCGCCATCGAACGTTTATGGAATAACATTGATACGGAACGCCCGATGGACTATAGCTTTTTAGATACACGTATCGAGCGCGTCTATCGTTTTGAAAATCAACTTTCGGCCATAACCAAATTATTCACGATCTTATCCATGATCATCGGCTGCATGGGTTTATTTGGCCTTATCGCAGCAATGGCTGAAAAACGCACCAAAGAAATCGGCATTCGCAAAGTATTGGGCGCATCAATCTGGGGCATAATCGGAATGTTTGCCCGCGAATTCTCGGTCATGGTCATTGTCGCCACGCTTTTAGCTGTTCCGACCGTGTATTCCGGTCTATCCCAATGGCTCGAAGGATTTGCATATCGTGTGGAGCTGACGGCTGAACCCTTTATCGTATCCTTTATCGCGATCTTGTTTTTAACGGTTATTACAGTCACTCATCATGCATTGAAAGCCGCGAAAACTAATCCGGCGGTATCGCTCAAATCGGAATAGATGTTTTCTATTTATCACAACCTTTCAAGAAACGTGAGGTTTTATGTTTATAAATTATTTACAAACGGCAATCCGAGTATTACAGCGTAACCGCAGTTATACTCTCATCAATGTGGTCGGTTTATCCATTGGCATATCCAGTGCATTGATCATTTTTAGCATTCTGCATATTCACACCGGTTTCGACCGTTTCCACAGTAAAAAAGATCGCATCTATCGTGTCGTGACGGATTCCGATGACAACGGAAAAGTAAATCACACGCAGGGTTCGCCTATACTTTTGGCTACAGCGATGCAATCCGACCTTTCACAGGTAGAGTTTGCGACACGTACTTATTATGCCGACAACGATAACGGGTTGATTTCTATTTATGATACTCAAGGCGGGGCCTCGGCTAAATTCAAAGAAGATGAAGGAGTTGCTTTTGTTGAGCCGGAATTATTCAAAATTTTTGATTTTCCGCTTATCCATGGTTCGTCCGAAAAATTGAGCGAACCATTCACGGCGATCCTCACCGAATCTATCGCTCGCAAATATTTCGGCTCATCTGACGTACTTGGGCGTACGTTTCGCTTTGATAACAAATTTGATTTTAAAATAGTCGGTGTCGCAGCCGATTTTCCGGTCAACACAGAATTGCCCTTTCGCGTAATGATGTCGCTAGAGTCGGGTCGTAATAATCCGGATGCGGTGCTCGGATTAAATCTCTCTTCATGGGGCAACCTCTCCAGCAATACCAATACCTGGGTATTACTCAAAGAAGGTGCTACCGCAAAAGAATTGGAAGATCAACTACCGGCGCTTTCCAAAAAGCATCAGCCGGTTTCCGACATCACCCGCAACTACCGCGTACAACCGTTAGCCGATGTACATTACGCCACAGATTACGATTCGTATTCCGGTCAGACGACCGACCGATCCACATTATACGCGCTTTTTTTTATAGCCCTTTTTTTAATTGCTACGGCATGCATCAATTTCATCAACCTTGCTACGGCACAAGCTGTACGTCGTGCGAAAGAGATCGGTGTGCGCAAAGTGCTCGGCGCCAACCGTACTCAACTCGTTATCCAATTCCTCGGCGAAACGTTTTTGATTACGATGCTTTCTGTTCTTATCGGCGTTATGATATGCGAACTCACGTTACCGTTTGTACTCAACGCCTTAACGCTTCAAGCCTTCAAAACACCGATTGATACATTCACGATATTCTTTGTATTATCGGCAATTACTTTTTCGGTCACACTTTTCTCCGGTTTCTATCCGGCAATGATTTTGTCCGGTTATCGCCCTGCCTTCGTTTTGAAGTCCTCTCAATCATCCGAACATGCCGGCGGTTTGCTGCTGCGGCGCGGGTTAGTGATGATTCAGTTTGTAATATCCCAATCGCTCATCATAGCGACGCTTGTAGCGGTAGGCCAGTTAGATTTTTTACGCACCAGAAATATCGGGTTTTCCAAAGATGCCGTCGTCACGGTGCCGTTACCCAACGCTGAACCGCAACAACTGGAAAGTTTACGATCTCGGTTTTTAGAATTTTCAGGCATCGAGGCGGTTACGTTCGGATATGCAGCCGGTGCCGTTAATTTTAGCTGGAATACCATCATGCGTCATATGCACGATGGCAAAGAAGAACGCATTCGAACGATGATGCGGGTTGCCGACGCGTATCACATCCCTACGATGGGATTACAAATGATCGCCGGGCGAAATTACACCAAGAGCGACACACTGAATGAAATCGTGGTCAACGAAACGTTTGTCAAAACCATCGGCTGGACATCGCCACAAGACGCAGTCGGTAAAATCATGATGCGCGGCAACAACAAAACTGTGCCGATCGTCGGTGTCGTCAAAGACTGGAATACAAACTCCTTACATTCTCGGATTCGTCCCGTCGTACTGGGAAATTATGCCCCTATGTATCGTGAGGCCGGCATCAAAATACGAATGACACAGTCAACTGAAGCAATGGCACATATTCAAAAAGTATGGAATGAAACGTTTCCCGAATACGTTTTTTCATTCGAATTTCTGGATGAACGCATCGAACGTTTTTATCAAAATGAACGCCTCACATCAAATCTGTTTACCACTTTCGCCGGTATTGCTATTCTCATCGGATGTCTCGGTTTATTTGGTTTGGTAGCTTTTATGGTCAATCGCAAAACCAAAGAAATAGGTGTCCGTAAAGTACTTGGCGCCTCTATTGTCGATATATTAAAGATTTTCGCCGGTGAGTTTTCCCGATTAATAGTTGTTGCATTTATTATCGCAGCGCCACTGACTTACTGCATCATGCAAGAATGGCTTCAGGATTTTGAGTATCGCGTTGCCATCGGAACCGATGTGTTTGTATTAGCACTTTGTGTTTCACTTTTGATCGCTGCCGTATCGGTGGGTTATCAGGTGTTGCGCGCTGCACGCGCCAACCCCGTGCATGCGTTGAAATATGAGTAACTAAGTTTTTTAGATATAAAACAATGGGATGCTTCATGTTCAAAGTTTACCTGAAAATTATTTTACGAAACTTTCTGAAAGAACGTTCTTTCGTCTGGATCAACCTGATCGGATTATCGGTCGGACTACTCTGTTGTTTTACGATCTTACTCTACGCGCGTAAGGAATTGGCTTACGAAAATTTTCACGTTAACAAGGAACACATTTACCGTGTATTGCCGCGGATCCAAGGCGGCGCCAACGATTATGAACAAATTTGGACACCGGCATGGCTTGCCCCGTCCGCTAAAAATAAAATTCCCGAGATTCGCCTCGCTTCGCGATACATCCATTTGGGATCGGAACAACTGATCACGCATGAAAACCAACGTATGCTTACGGACGGATTAGCTTTGGCCGATCCGGATTTTTTACACATGTTCTCTTTTACGGAACCGTTCACGTCCGGCATGAATCCGCTCAGCGATCCTTCGGCACTGATTGTCTCCCGTTCCGCTGCGTATCGTATGTTTGGAGATCAATCTCCGATCGGGAAAACCATAACACTCAATGGTTCCCACGTCTTTACGATCAAAGCCGTATTTACGGATGTACCGGTCGAATCCCATCTACAATTTGAAATGCTGGGTCATTTTCAGCGCATTCGCGAAATCTGGGGAATGGATACGACACCGGAAGAAAATACCAGTTGGAATTTTGCAACCTACCTGATGACAACGCCCCAAGCCGATATCAGCGCGGTACAGTCTAAAGTGCTCAATATTTTCGAAGAACGTGCTCCGCGGAAAAATCAGCGCACGATCCGACTACAGTCTCTCAACGATATTCATTTCACGCAAGGTATCCGCCGTGATAACGCCGACGGAAATTGGACTTCACTGATCGCGCTTTGCAGCGTCGCCGTATTGGTCGTACTCATCGCATGTTTCAATTTTACCAATCTGATGACAGCCAAAGCGATGCGACGCGCCAAAGAAATCGCCGTGCGAAAAATTTCCGGCGCAAGCCGGTGGCTCATAGCTCTGCAGTTTATCAGCGAAGCACTTATGCTGTCGGTTTTTGCTACCGTCTTGGCTATCGGGATGCTGGAAGGCTTACTTCCTCTTTTACGTCATTATCTCGACATATCTATTCCTTTTACCTATACCGAACACGGTCCCTGGTTAGGCATTATGATCGGCGTCGGAGTATTGACCGGGCTCATCGCCGGTTTTTACCCCGCATGGGTTTTATCATCCTTTGAACCCGCGCGCACCATCAAAGGCGTGACCAAACTTCCGGTGGCCAATAAACTCCGCAAAGGATTGGTTTTATCCCAATTCACCGTTTCGATCATTCTTGCATCGTGCACGGTGATTGTTTGGCAACAAATCAACCACATGAAAGAATTTAACCTCGGCTTTCAAAAAGAACAGATTATCGTGACCTCCGCCCCGGGTTCATTGCGTGAAAAACCTGAAGCCGTACGTCAACAGCTCACCAACGACGGATCAATCATATCCGTAACATTTGCCAACTCCGTACCCGGCAATGCTTTTTCGCATGGTCCGTATGAAATACTGGGCGGAACGGAAAACGGACGCATTTCTATCAATACCATATATGCGGATGCGGAATATTTGAAGACACTTAACATAGCGTTATCCGAAGGGCGTTACTTTTATCCGGAACATGCGGCAGAGAACACGGATTATTATGTGGTCAACGAAGCTTTTATGAAAGCTTACGGAAAATCGGATTTTCAAACGATGCGCTTGCGTTCATTGGACGGAAATCATGATAAACCGGGATCAATCGTCGGCGTTGTCAAAGACTTTCATTATGCGTCACTTAAAAGCACCATCGCACCATTGGTCCTGCGCTACGCGCCGGCAGAATCCTGGCGCATGATTATTCGTGTCGCACCGCAACAAACAAAACAGGCTATCACAAAACTTTCGTCCGTGTGGCAAACTATGGCGCCGGAAATTCCGATGACGTACCGCTTTCTTGACGAAGTGTTTGACAAACAATACAAACAGGAAGATCGCCTGCATCACCTGATGATTGGCTTTTCGGCACTGGCCATTCTTATTGCAGGGCTTGGCCTCTATAGCATGGTGGCGTATTACAATGAGCAGCGTACCAAAGAAATCGGAATTCGCAAAGTTTTGGGCGCCACGATCACGGATGTATTGTATCTGATGTCGCGCGATTATGTCGGAATGGTCGTACTGGCAAACATCATTTCATTCCCTCTGATTTATTTTATGATGAATCGCTGGCTGGACGATTTTGCGTATCGCGTTGCCGTTCGATGGGAAATCATGGCTATTACAGGAATATTGACATTGGGACTGACACTCATCATGGTGGGAATACAATCATGGCGCACGGCTTCCGCCAATCCGATCCATGCACTCAAATACGAATAAAAGTATGTTAATCACAAAAGACTCAATCATCATAGCTGATTTGAGAACACTTATTATTCTAATGATATCTTTGTATTTAACAGCTTGCTCTGCCATGCATCGTAAAAATCCTTCCGGATATATTGCCGAAACTTCTTTTTCTGTATGGTGGCAGGATTCGACTACCGGTATGAAATTTCGCCGTATCGAAGCGGGAAAATATATGGCCGGTTTAGCTGAAAACGATACGGTCGCCCCCTTGCACGAGATACATATTACAAAACCGTTTTGGATGAGCGCGTATGAAGTAACACAACGCCAATGGTATATGATCATGCATGAGAATCCCAGTCAGTATTCTCATGATTGTTCAGATTGCCCTGTTGAAAACGTCAGCTGGTTTGATGTGAAAAGATTCATTGAACATCTGAACAGCAAAACCGGTCGTCGTTACCGATTGCCCAGTGAGGCCGAATGGGAATATGCATGCCGTGCAGGTACGTCAACACCCTTCGCCACGGGACATACATTGAGTACGGATCAGGCCAATTACGATGGTAACTGGCCTTACGGCAAGTCCTCAAAAGGTATTTTCCGATCTCGCCCTTTGCCGGTAGGAAGTTTTGCTCCCAACACATGGGGCCTCTATGACATGCATGGTAACGTTTTAGAGTGGTGCGAAGATGACTATTGCCGATATAATCAGGAAACGGAGTATGATCCTGTACGGCGATGTGCCGGCGATCGAAAAATCATTCGCGGCGGAAGTTGGCACTTCGGAGGTGATCTGGCGCGTAGCGGCCGTCGCTATACTCATGAACCGCATGATCGTGGACCAAGCTTAGGCTTTCGTCTTGTAATGGAAGATGTAAATACAAAAGAAAATAACCGTTAATGCTTAAATAAACAGGGACCACCATGCTCAAAAGTTATCTCACTATGGCCTTGCGTACGTTATCCAAAAGCAAAGCTTATTCTTTCATCAATATTGCCGGCCTTGCCATCGGACTTACGTGTACGACGCTGATACTCCTGTGGGTGCAAGACGAATTGTCTTATAACCGTTTTCATGAAAAACTACCGCGCCTCTACCGCGTGATGGAAAGTCAGCACTATGCCAATGGTGAGGTTTTTACGACATCGGCTACGCCGGCTCCGCTGCTCTACCATCTTAAGGAGCGTTTTCCTGAATTCGAAGGCATCTCCCGAATGAATTTTTGGAATAATATTCTTATCGAATACGGCGAAAAACGCATGTATGAAAACGACGGCCTCGGTGTGGACCCCGATTTTCTTACCATGTTTTCTTTTCCATTAATCAAAGGCGATCCGTTAACAGCACTCCATCAACCCGACGCCGTAGTACTCAGCGAAACCCTGGCCAAAAAATATTTCGGGAACGAAGATCCTATAGGTAAAACCATCAAAATGGGTGGCCGCGACTTATTTAAAGTCACGGCTATAGCTGCCGATCCTCCGTTGCAATCGAGCATTAAATTTAATCTTTTGTGGTCCTTGTCGTATCTGAAAGAAACACAGCCGGATAAAAGTAATTGGGATAATAACTGGCTGAGAATGTTTGCCGTTTTACAGCCGAATCAAAAAGGAACGGATGTAAGTGAAAAAATAAAAAATGTGATTATTGATCGTAATCCTAACATGGCGGTACGAATTGAATTATTCTTACAACCGCTAAGCGACATGTACCTGTACTCGGACTTCAATAAAATACCGCCGCGCATCAACTACGTTTACATCTTATCAGGTATCGCATTTTTAATACTTTTGATCGCATGTATTAATTTTACCAATCTCGCTACGGCTCGCTCGATCAAACGCGCCAAAGAAGTCGGATTACGCAAAGTCGTAGGGGCCGATCGTTTTCAGCTCATTCGCCAATTCCTTATCGAATCCGTAACGATCACGTTAGTCGCCATGTTATTATCGCTCATTCTGATCGAGCTGCTGGTTCCTTTTTTTAACGATCTCTCCGGAAAACAATTATCCTTACGTTGGGACGACATACAAACGTTTAGTTTGATGTGTGCGATGGTTCTTTTCACGGGATTGGTCTCAGGATTGTATCCGGCTATGGTACTCAGCCGTTACCAACCTGCTCTCGTACTCAAAGGTTCATTCAGCAAGAGTATACAAGGCATGCGCCTTCGAAAAATTCTCGTATCGCTTCAGTTTACATTATCCATCGCGCTCGTCATCTGCACCATCATCGCATACCAGCAGCTTCAGTATATGACGAATAAAAACCTCGGCTACGACAAGGAACATCTGGTTTACATTCGATTACTGGATGATACGGCCAAACAATACCCCGTACTCAAAGAAAAGCTTCAACAGAAACCGGGTATCGTATCGGTTTCTGCCGCCGATCAGACGATGACCGGGTTTGGGAGTAACACATGGGGATTAAAATGGCGCGGCCAACAAGAAGGCCAACGCATACTGACTACGTTTCTGCGTGTGGACTATGATTTTTTTGAAACGCACGGCATTCAGGTTTCTCAAGGGCGATTTTTCTCGAAAAATTTTGCCGCCGACAGCGGCGCCTTTATTGTCAACGAAGCGGCTATCCGGCAAATGAAGTTGGAGAATCCGCTTCAGGAAACGATTACGCTATGGAACATACAAGGCCCTATCGTCGGTGTTGTCAAAGATTTTCACTTTCAATCCGTGCACCAGGAAATCACGCCTTTGATTTTTATACTCAATCCGGAACGCGTGAATGTTATGACCGTTCGCTTCGGACCATCGGAAACTACTAAAACTTTGGCTTCCATTGAAGAAACGTGGCAACAAGTACTCCCCCAATATCCTTTTGTATATCAATTTGTAGACGAAGAACTTGAGAAGCTATACAAAGCCGAGCAACGCCTGACCGGAATATATACGTCCTTTACGGTACTGGCGATTATCATATCCTGCCTCGGACTTTTCGGATTGGCCTCTTTTACGACGGAACAACGCACCAAAGAAATCGGCATTCGTAAAGTGCTTGGCGCCTCGATTCCGAAAATCATCATCATGCTTTCGACGGAATTTCTAAAGCTCGTTCTATTGTCCAATATTATCGCCTGGCCCGTTGCGTATTTCCTTATGAGTCGCTGGCTTCAGGATTTTGCGTTTCGCGTGGACATCGGCATTATGACATTTATTCTGGCCGGCACGACGGCGCTTTGTATTGCATTGATTACCGTCAGTTATCAAGCGATCAAAGCTTCATCCGCCAATCCCGTAGATGCGCTGAAGTATGAATAATCTCCAATTTTTTAACACTAAAGGTGATGTATGATATCCAATCATCTCAAAATCGCATTTCGCAGCATCCTAAAAAATCGTTTTTTTTCTTTCATCAATGTTTTTGGGCTGTCACTGGGAATGATGTGCGTTATCCTGATCGCTGTTTATATCGTTCATGAAACCGGATACGATCGATTTCATCGCAATGGTGATCGGATATATCGGGTATTACGGGTGAATCAAGATGCGCACGGGTTAAATCACGTTGCGGTGACTTCAGCTCCTTACGCGGACGCCATGGCCAATGACTTACCGGATGATCTGGAGTCCATTACGCGTGTGGCGCCCAACGACGGATTGATCTCGTACAACGGCACGTCTTTTAGTGAAAAAAAACTTTATTATGTGGATGCTAATTTTTTTCAGTTTTTTTCCTATACACTTACCAAAGGCGATCCGGCTTCCGTTCTCAGCAATCCCAACGATGTCGTGCTGACCGAGGCAACCGCCAGAAAATATTTCGGCGAAGAAAATCCTATCGGCAAAATCATTCGATTAGACAATGAGATTGATCTCAAAGTCACCGGTATCGCTAAATCAGCGCCCAATAATTCGCATCTGAATTTTGACGTGGTCGCCAATCTGACATTATTCAAAGACCGTAAGTGGTATTCCAACTGGTGGAATAATTTTCTGTTTACCTACATCACGTTGAAACCGGGCATAATCGCCGCTCTAACGGAGCAAAAACTCCCCGCGTTCATGGATAAATATTTTGGAGAAGATTTTAAAAAACAGGGGCGGCGCATGGATTTGTCCTTGCAGCCGTTGCAGTCGATTTATCTGGATCACCATACGCAATTTGACTTGATACCTCACGGCAACGATCAATCGTTGTTTGTTTTTTTATGTGTAAGCTTGATGGTGCTACTGATTGCCGCGCTTAATTTTATGAACCTATCGACTGCAAAATCCGCTATGCGCGCCAAAGAGGTAGGGCTCCGCAAAGTAGTCGGCGCGCATCGCCGCACTCTGATGGTCCAATTTTTGGCCGAATCATCCATCGTTGCGTTCATTGCATTGACATTAGCGCTGACGGGCACGGAGCTTGTTCTGCCCTATATGAATGCTTTTCTTGAGAAAGAGTTGTCTTGGACATCCGATCCGTTACTCTTTTTGCCTTACTTCATTTTGGGTACACTCATGATGGGCGGATTGGCCGGCCTGTATCCCGCTTTGGTTCTTTCATCCTTTAAGCCGGTCGATGCACTCAAGTATAAACTCCACTCCGGTACACAACGCAGTCGCCTGTGGAAAGCCGTTGTTATCGCACAGTTTGGAATCGCCACATTCCTCATCATCGCTGTCATCACGATGTTTGCACAGTTTGATTTTATCCAATCTAAAAATTTGGGATTTGATAAAGACGAAATCCTGCTTGTACCGCTTGACAACAGCGACATTCGTAAAAATATAGAATCGTTTAAAGATCGTCTTGCTGCCAATCCGAGCATTATTCAGGCTTCGTCCATGTCCGGTGAGCCCGGCGGCTTTCATGACAAATTTGGCTTTGAAATCGAAGGGAAAACATCAAACGAAAGTTTTATGATGCGCACGGTTTTTGCGGATTTTAATTACACCAAAACTTTCGGCTTAAAAATTGTCGCCGGCAGGAATTTTTCTAAAGAATTCGGAACCGACAAAGACGGTATTCTTTTAAATGAGACGGCCGCGCGTGCATTGGGTTGGTCGCCGGATGAAGCACTCGGAAAAAAAATGAAAATAACGTTGCTCCGCGACAGTGATACGAAAACCGTGATCGGCGTGGTGAAGGATTATCATTTTGAATCTTTGAAAGATGAAATACAACCGTTGGCTATTTCCATCCACGCGGATAACCGAATTTGCGCCGTCAAAATCAAATCGGATGACGTGCAAGAGAGCATTATGCATATTGAAAAAACGTGGATGCAACTTGCCGCGGCGTATCCTTTTGAATACAAATTTTTAGACCAGCGTTTGGACCGCTTGTATCGCAACGAACAAAAACAAAGTCGCCTCATTATCGTTTTTTCTGTTTTTGCTATTGTGATTGCTTGCCTTGGCCTTTTGGGTCTCGCGATTTTTGACGCTGAGAAACGAACAAAAGAAATCGGAGTGCGCAAAGTTTTAGGTGCAGGCACGATGCAGATCACAGGCACATTGGTACGTAAATTTCTCACACTGGTAATGACAGCCAACATTATCGCCGTACCATTGGCTTATTTAGCCATGAAAACCTGGCTGGAGAATTTTGCCTATCGCACGGATCAGAATGCGTTCACGTATTTGATGGCGGCCCTGATCGCCGTATGTATTGCGATGCTTACGATAGGATTGCAGGCTATAAAAACGGCACGCGGTAATCCCGTAAACGCATTGAAACATGAATAATCACCGCTCATAACCGAAAGTGTTTTTATGATCCTTTATTATGTAACGGTAGCTCTGAGGCATCTCAAAAAAAGCATCTGGTTTTCATCCATCAATCTGATCGGATTAACGGTCGGTTTAGCTGCATGCATCATGTTATGTTTGTATTTAGCGCACGAGTTATCGTTTGATCGTTTTCACGAAAAAGCTGAACGGATGTACCGTATCGTGGAGCACCAATCATCGGGCGATACGATGGAACGCCTAGCCGCGCATACCGCCGGACCTCTTGCTGACCATCTTAAATCGAAATCGGATATCGAATCGGCAACGCAAGTGCGCCGTTTAGGCCGCTATACCATCACGGTCGGAGATAACCGGTTTTATGAAGGCGATTATCTATTCGCCGATCCCACATTTTTTGAAGTTTTTGATTTTCCGATGCGCAGCGGCAATCCTTCACTTTCATTAAGCGAACCCCTGTCCGTCGTATTAACTCCGGAATCGGCACTACGATATTTCGGTCATACGGATGTTGTCGGCCGATTTCTATCCGTCGAAAGTTTTGGACTCGTCAAAGTTACAGGTTTATTGCAAACACTGCCCGGCAATTCACATCTTCAATTCAGTATGTTGTTTTCAATTTCTTCCATTCAGGATCAGCGTTTCAAAAAATTCAAAGAAAGCTGGGAGTCCGGTGGATTTATTACGTACGCTGTTGCACGCGAAGGTGTGAACATAAATACTTTAGAAAAGGATGTCCTGAATATCATAAACGAAAAAATCGGCCATACCAATAAACGTCGCACGATACAGTTACAACCGCTGACGGATATCCATCTTTATTCGAGTGCTATCGAATCTGACCGCAATTTTCAAAAAAGCGATCCTCAATATTTGTACCTTTTTTCGGCCATTGCGCTGTTTATTCTCATTATCGCCACGATCAACTATATCAATCTTTCCACGGCGCGTTCTCTGCATCGGGCGCGCGAGGTCGGCGTGCGAAAATCCGTCGGCGCCCGTCTTCCGCAGTTGATCGGCCAGTTTGTAAGCGAATCGGTTTTGCTGGTGTTTATTGCGATGATCTTTGCATGCGGTTTGGTTGAACTTTTTGTCACGCATTTTAGTGCATTGATCGGGAAACCGATATCGTTTTCTGTTTTCAACAATCCTTTTCTTATCGCATTGATAATCCTTTTCACACTCACGGTCGGGCTCCTTTCAGGCGCCTATCCGGCATTTCACCTTTCGAGACTCAATGTGATTCATATTTTCAAAGGGTATTCGCGTTCATCTAAACATGAACGTGGTATCCGCGCGGGTCTTGTCGTCGGTCAATTTACATTATCCATCGTGATGATCGTTACCACCATCGCCGCCTATAGGCAGTTAACTTATATTCGTGAAAAAAATCTCGGCTTTGAAAGTGAACATTTGGTAGTTATCGATATCAATTCGGGTGAAGTGCGCAAGCATCTAGTCGGTATGAAATCCCAGTTCGCCTCACACTCGTCGGTAAAATCCGTCAGTGTGACTTCACGCGTACCTGGCGAATGGAAAGATATTCCCGAAGTGGAAGCTTATTCACCGGGCGTAACCCAATCCGTAAAAACTGCGTTTATTGCCTCCGATATGGATTTTCTTCATACGTTCGGTGTACAACTTATTCGGGGACGCAATTTTTCCGATGCGATGGGTACCGATTCGTTCAGCGTAATAATCAATGAAACGGCGGCCAAAGCTTGGGGATGGGATGAACCTATCGGCCAACGTATTCGCGTGCCGGACCGTCAGTTCGAAGCAACGATTGTCGGCGTTGTCGGTGATTTCCATTTTCGCTCTCTTCATGATAAAATCCAACCTTTGATCATAGGTTTTTTATCGCCACTCGGTGAACATCCGATAGATCGAAGCGATTATTTTTCGGTTCGTTTCACGGCAGACAACATGAATGACTTGATGCTTCACCTTCGTCAGGTGGGTGAAAAGTATGACCCGGAACATCCTTTTGAATATAATTTTTTGAATGAGAAACTTGCTTCCTTTTATCAGGAAGATGAACGTATCGGCAACATTTTTATTGTAAGTGCGGCGTTTACAATATTTATCTCCTGTCTTGGGCTTTTTAGTTTATCATCATTTTCGGCTGAACAACGACGCAAAGAAATAGGCATCCGAAAAGTTATGGGGGCTCATACCCATCGCCTCGTTTTCTTCCTGGCAAAAGATTTTCTTAAATTGGTTGTGTTTGCAATTCTTGTGGCCGTACCGATAGCCTACGCCGTCCTTGTTTATTGGTTGAGTAATTTCGCATACCGCATCGGCATCGAACCGGATTTATTCATATCCGGAGGGTTGATAGCGCTCGGCATTGCATGGGTAACGGTCGCCTATCAGGCGTATCGTGCCGCATCCGCCAATCCCGTGGATGCACTGAAGTATGAGTAAAAAGTTTTGAATAAATACGTTAACCGCTGCGTCCGAAAAAAAAATCGAAAGGCCGCCAATGCTGTTTAATTTCCTAAAAGTCAGCCTGCGCAATATGTGGCGCAACCGTGCTTACGCCGCGATCAACATTATCGGTTTGACCGTAGGTCTGACGGCATGTTTCATCATTGGCGTGTATGTGATTCATGAAACATCCTACGATCGGTTTCATGAAAAATCCGAACGTATCTATCGTATTCATTCAGATACACGGGGTTTTGGTTTGTCGAACGCCTCTTCACCGGCGTTGTTTTCAGAATTACATAAATATAATGCGATAGCAAGCGCAACACGGGTCTTTCGCCATTGGTTTGACCCTCTGGTTTCACGCGATAAAGAAAACGGTTTTATCGAAAGTCAATTTTTCTTTGCGGATTCGTCTGTATTTGATGTGTTTAGTTTAACTCTTCTCGCAGGTGAAGGGCGAGAAGCGCTTGGGCGACCGATGACCGTATTATTAACCGCTTCGACTGCGCGCAAATATTTCGGGAAACAGTCTCCGGTAGGATCAATATTAAAATATAATGCCGAACATGAATTCACCGTCGCCGGCGTTATTGACGATTTTCCATCCACTTCGCATGTGCGGCCTGATTTTATCGCTTCGATGGGTTCGACGGAAAAAATATTCTGGCCGACATTTTTAAAATCAAGCGGCAACCTTGTAAAAACCTATATCGTCGTACGCCCGGAGGCATCGGTCGAAAACCTCGCAGCCGATCTGACAAGTATCTATACGACGCGCTACGGTAATGATAATCGTGTCACCCTCAGCCTGATGCCGCTTACCGACATTCATCTCAAATCCACCGTCGAAAAAGATTTTAGTGTCAACAACGATATACGCTATGTACAGCTGTTGGGCGTCATCGGATTAATCATCATTTTGATTTCGCTGATTAACTATACCAATCTTACCGCGGCGCGAAGCCTCTCGCGCAGTAAAGAGGTGGGTATTCGCCAAACGCTCGGCGGTTTTCGCTCGATGATCGTCATCCAGTTTTTATGCGAATCATTTTTATTCGTTTTGTTAGGACTCGCTTTTTCGATGGTCCTTTCGGAAATGTTGTTTCCTGCGATTAATCGTATGACCTCCATTCATCTCAGTTTTTCGTTATTGGATAGCACACACTGGATGATGATCGCCGCATCCGTCGTCCTGCTGGCCATAACGGGCGGGGTCTATCCGGCGTGGATCGTCGCGCGATTTAAAATAGTCCATACTCTGAAAGGACGGGTCGAACACGTACGCGGCCGTTGGCTGCGCAAAGGTCTCGTCATTTCGCAATTTGTTTCCGGCGTAATTCTGATCGTAGCGACAAGTGTGATCTGGCATCAGATGCAGTTTATCCGTGAAGCGCGATTAGGTTTTACTAAAGAAGAAGTGGCGATCGTACGTCTGATGGATCCTTCGGTTGCATCCAATCTCCCCGCACTCAAACAGCGTTGGCTCAATATTCCGGGTGTCCAATCCGTAGCCTTAGCCAATGCTATGCCCGGTAAAACGCATGCCGGTGATTACATTTCACACCGCGGCACGGATGAAGACCTAGCCGTCGCGGTCAACTGGATAGATGAAGGTTTTGTGCCGACCATGGATCTTTCAATCATCGCTGGTCGCAATATTTCACCCCCTCATCCGACCGACAACGACGGATCGGTTTTGATCAACGAAGCCACGGCGCGTGAACTGGGATACCCCGATCCGGAAAAAGCGATCGGCACGCTGATCACCCTTCAGGGAACTGACGGCGGTAAACAACGAACCGTCGTCGGTGTGGTAAATGATTTTCATTACGAAAGCTTTAGACACAAAATTACGCCGTTGATTCTCGTTCCACAGTTCGAACGATGCGCCTACCTTATGGTTCGTTGCAATACGCAAGCATTGGATCAGACACTGGATCGGATCAAAACCGTCTGGTCGGAGATGGCCACGGAGCAACCGTTTGCCTTCACGTTTTTAGATGACTCATTTCAGCAGTTGTATGCGCAGGATCGTCGGTGGTCTCTGGTCGTCGGTGCCGGGGCTTCGGCCGCTCTGATCATCGCATGCCTCGGTCTTTTCGGATTAGTTATTTTCAGCGTCCAACGCCGCGTCAAAGAAATCGGTGTACGCAAAATTCTCGGCGCTACGATCGGTAATATTATCCGGTTACTTACTAAAGAATATCTTTTACTGATCGGTGCAGCCAATATGATCGCTTGGCCGATAGCCTATTATTGGATGCAGGAATGGCTCACTCAATTTGTTTACCGCCCTTCGTTTCCATGGCTTGCATTTCCTTTGGCGCTGGTTGCAACGATGAGCATGGCCATGCTGACGATTGGTTTTCAGGCATTCAAAGCGGCTGTGACCAATCCGATACATTCGCTCAAATATGAATAATACGTGTACGATCAAAACGCATCATTTTTATGGCAACCTTATGATGAGGTCAAACGTATAAAAATTGATTTACGCGCTTGTTAAATAACACAATTTTCAACCTTAAGAGACGAGCCCCATGCTTAATAATTATCTTAAAATTGCTTTTCGCAATCTTATTAAACACAAACTTTACTCCACGATCAATATCGTGGGTCTGTCAGTAGGCATCGGCGCTTGTTTGGCCATATTACTCTTTGTAAAGGACGAATTGCGTTATGATCGCCATCACCCGCAGGCCGATCGGATATACCGTATTACGCGTTCTTGGAATAATCCCAACGGGGAAACCAGCCTTCACCTGGGAAAAATTGCACCGCCGGCGGCTCCGCTGATGAGAACGGACTTTCCGGAAATAGTCGTAACTCAAATTTTACAGGATTTTCAAACCCGACTGAAGTGCGATAATAAAGTTTTCGTTGAAAGCGGCTTATTCTTCGCGGATGAATACGCGTTTCCTATTTTCAGTTTCAAGGTTGTCAAAGGAGATATCCAGAACGCACTGAAAAATCCCAATGAGCTATGGATAACCGAAAGTATGGCACGCAAGTACTTCGGAGATGCCGACCCTATCGGTAAAATCATCCGTTACGAGGACGACGCCGACCTGAAAGTCGCAGGTATACTTGCCGATCCGCCCCAGCAAACGCATTTTCACTTTGATTTCCTTGTTTCGTTCAGCACCTATAAAGCTTTTACCCCTCCGGAAAGATTGACCTATTGGGGCTCGAATAACTATATCACGTATGCCTTGTTGCCTGAAGACTTAACGGCTTCGGCGCTGGAAGATAAGCTGGTCGCTTTTGTAGATCGGCATATCCCGCTGAGCAACTCACATTTTCCAAAACCGAGCATGGGAACTCGCCTGCACGTGCAGAAGATGACCGATATCCATTTATATTCACATCTCGATTCGGAAATCGAACCCAACGGCGATATTTTGTATGTCTGGACTTTTTCGATTGTTGCAGTCTTCGTACTGTTGATCGCGTGTATTAATTTTATGAATCTTTCCACGGCGAAAGCATCGGATCGTGCCACGGAGGTCGGCGTGCGCAAAGCGATCGGCGCACATCGCGGCGATTTGATCCGTCAGTTTTTGAGCGAATCACTGGTGATCGCCGTCATCGCAATGATATTGTCGATCGGTCTTGTGGAACTTTCGCTCCCGTTTTTTTCATCTTTTGTCGGAAAATCCCTCGACCTTTCGTTAGTAGAAGATTATGGAATGCTGTTGTCGGTGCTGGGTATTTTGCTGGTCACCGGTGTTGTGGCCGGCAGCTACCCGGCTTTTTATTTGTCTTCCTTCGAGGCGGCCAAAGTACTCAAAGACAAACGGCAGTTTGGTTCCGCCCGATCACGTTTTCGCTCCGTCCTCGTCGTGACCCAGTTTGCAATTTCCATCGCTCTGGTTATCGGTATCGGCATCATCCGTAATCAGATCGATTACTGCCGCAATGCCGATATGGGATTTGATAAGGATCGCGTCGTGTCGCTTTTTATCGAACAGGAAACCCGCGACAAAATTCCACAAGTCAAGGCACAACTTCTGCAACTGCCCGGCGTTGAATCCGTTGGGTCATCGAGTCGTATTCCCTCCGGTCGCCTTTTAGATAGTTATAAAATGACCGTGGAGTCGGAATCTAAAATGAAGGAAATTGATTTTCGCATAGCCGCAGTGCGCGTGGATGAAGACTTCTTTCCGACCTACGGTATGACGATGGCAAGCGGTCGTAATTTCTCCAGAACGTACGCGACCGACGACACGGCGGCGGTCATGTTCAACGAGGCGGCCGTCAAAGCCATAGGCTGGAAATCCAATGATGAAGCGCTGGGCAAAATGGTGATCTCGGCCAATCGTACTATGAAAGTAATCGGTATCGTCAAGGACTTCCATTTTGAGTCCATGCACGAAAAAATTTCGCCGATTGTTTTTATTCCCAATACAGGCAACTATACTCGCCTGTCCATTCGATTGCGCGGAACAGCAATACCGGAAACGATGGATCACATCCGTACACTTTGGGCGGAATACCATCCGTCACTGCCGTTTGAATATCAATTCATTGATGAAAGTTTTGATCGGTTGTATCGCGCCGAAGAGCGCTTGGGAACCATATTACGCGCCTTTGCCATATTTGCCACTTTTATCGCCTGCCTTGGACTGATCGGTCTGGCCGCTTATATGGCTGAACGACGTACGAAAGAAATCGGCGTCCGCAAAGTAATGGGGGCGTCGTCCTGGAGTATAGTCCGGCTCTTGGCTTCTGATTTTGTACGATTGGTGGCGGTGGCCAATCTGCTGGCCTGGCCGCTAGCCTACTATGTCATGAATCAATGGCTTGCGACGTTTGAATATCGCACTCCACTTTCGATAGTACCGTTTGCCGTAGCAGGGCTGACGGCCGTCATTATCGCAATCGCCACTGTGAGTTTTCAAGCCTATCGCGCCGCCAGCGCCAACCCGATACGGTCCCTGAAATACGAATAACATGATTTATATATTCAGGAGTACATGCGCATGTTGACCAATTATATCAAAATCGCTTTACGCAATATGCTCAAAGCCAAAGGCTATTCGGCCATCAATATTTTGGGATTGGCCGTCGGTCTGGCGTGTTGCTTATTGATCGTACTTTTTATCAGCGACGAACTGAGCTACGACACCCATTATGCCAACGGTGATCGTTTGTACCGCGTTTATCTGAACGCTCGCATCAACAACAAAGACTTTGTCACGGTAACTACTAATAGCCCTTTGGCGGCCGCTATGATGAAGGAGATCCCTGAAGTCGAAACGGCCGGTCGTCTCTACAGTCCGGGAAATTTTACGATTCGTTACGGGGAAAAAATCTTTAATGAAGAGCGTATGTATTTTGCCGATCCGACGATGCTGGATATTTTTAGTGTGACCGTTCGCGACGGCGATGTCAAAAATTTTGACCAACCCAATATGATTATTCTGTCGGAAAGTATGGCCAAAAAATATTTTTCAGACGAAAATCCGATCGGCAAAGTCCTGCGGCTTGACGGCAAAACCGATTACAAGGTCATCGCCGTGTATAATGATGTACCCGGCAACGCGCATTTGCATTTTGATTTTTTGGCCAGCCTCACCAACCGTGAGGAGGGGAAAAGTACGCAATGGCTAAGCAATAATTTTTCAACGTACACACGATTAAAACCCGGCGCATCCACAACCAGCGTCGAATCCAAGATGCATGAAATGGTCATGCGTTATGGCGGGCCTGAGCTAAAACGATACGCTAATAAGACCTTTGAACAGTTTTTTTCGCAAGGCGGCGCCTACGCTTATCATTTGCAGCCGATCCGCGACATCCATTTGTATTCCAATCTTGAAAATGAACAAGAACCCGGCGGGGATATTACGTACGTTTATATTTTTTCAGGCATTGCTATTTTTATTTTGCTCGTTGCGTGTGTCAATTTTATGAATCTTGCCACCGCACGTTCCGCAGGTCGCGCCAAAGAAGTCGGCATTCGCAAAGTACTCGGCTCCGAACGCGGTCAGCTCATACGTCTCTTTCTGATCGAATCGCTGGTCATCACGACCTTGGCGATGATCATCGCCGTACTTTTGGCTGAAATGGCACTGCCATTTTTCAACGAACTCTCAGGCAAATCGCTTGATATCGGAATCGCAACCAATCCCCTGCTTGGTATCGGACTTGCCTTGGCGGTACTTTTAGTCGGTGTGCTGGCCGGCACCTATCCGGCGTTTTACCTCACGGCTTACCAACCGATCGCCGTACTCAAAGGAGCGATCGCTTCCGGCGTAAAAAATAGCAGACTGCGTGACGTCCTTGTTGTTTTTCAATTCTGCGTATCCATCATCCTGATCGCGGGCACGATCATCGTTTACCAACAGCTACAGTATGTACAAAACCGAAATCTGGGTTTCCAAAAAGAACAGATCCTCGTTATTCATAATGTATGGCAAATGAATAAACAAGGTGATGCCTTCAAACAATCCGTCCTGCGCACACCCGGCGTCGCAAGCGCATCGCTCACCAGTACTTTACCCGGGCATCCTACCGGCAACAGCGCATTTCAGATCGAAGGCGATGCGTCCAATGAACCGTATCTCCTTTGGCAAGTGCGAACCGATTTCGACTTTCTTAAAACTATGGGGATTAACATGTCCCAAGGCCGCGATTTTTCGATGGAACATCCTTCGGATTCCTCTGCGATCATTATCAATGAGGCGGCTGTCCGTCTGATGAATATGCCGCAACCCCTCGGCAAACGTCTGACGCGTTTTAGTTCTCCGCCATACGAAATCGTCGGCGTCACGCAGGATTTCAATTTTCAATCTTTACGCAATCCGGTTCGCCCGATTTCGATTTTTATGAATCCTCCGGGTTTTCCGGCACCTTCATTTTTAGCGGTTCGCGTAAAACCGGATCATTTACAGGAAACCATACAATCCATCGGTCAGGTGTGGAATCAATTCCAGCCCGGTGAACCGTACGTGTACACCTTCCTCGATGAAGATTTCGGAAACCTGTATCGCACGGAAGAGCGCGCCGGCACGATCGTAACGACGTTTTCAAGTTTGGCTATATTTATTGCCTGCCTTGGGCTTTTGGGTCTTGCCGCTTTTGCCACCGAACGGCGCACTAAAGAAATCGGTATTCGCAAAGTACTCGGCGCATCCGAAGGTCACATCATCGGCATGATCTGCAAAGAATTCGTCTTATTGGTTACCGTCGCTTTGGTCATCTCCGTGCCGATCGCATACTACGTGATGAATCGCTGGCTGCAGGATTTTGCCTACCGTATTGACATCGGCGCTGATGTATTTATTCTGTCGGGCGTGATTGCATTGACCGTGGCGCTGCTGACGGTAAGCTATACGGCGATCCGCGCCGCCTTGTCTAACCCCGTAAACGCATTGAAGTATGAATAACGTTTCGTCCATAGAAATACGCGCAATTGAAAATCGCGATAATACGGCTTTAGCATCCATCATACGCACGGTTATGCCGGAGTTTGGCGCCGACGGTCCGGGTTTTGCCATACACGATGCCGAAGTCAATGATATGTTCGCCGCTTACACACGCCCGCGCAGCGCTTATTTCGTGGTCGTAGCCGATGGCGTCGTCTCCGGCGGTGGCGGCATCGCTCCTTTGGCGGGCGGAGATGCGAACGTATGCGAATTAAAAAAAATGTATTTTCTTCCCGGCTTGCGGGGACGCGGCGTCGGACATAAGATCATCACGCTTTGTCTGCAAAGCGCCATGGCTTTCGGTTATAAACAATGTTATCTCGAAACATTGACCGGCATGGACGCAGCACAGCATTTGTATAAACAGCACGGGTTTCGTTCCATTCCTCAAGCGATGGGACAAACCGGCCACTACAGTTGCGATCGTTTTTATATCAAAGATATTTGACCACAATGCCATAAAAACTGAAAGGATATGCCATGGCTGAAGTCGTTATCCAATTGCCGGAACTCAACTCCAAAGACCGCATCGAAGTCGAATGCCGGATCAACGGAAAAAAACAAGTCCTGCATTACCGCGTGGAAATTTTTGCTTGGGAGGATTGCAATGAACCCGTAGCGGATCGTGCACTGTGCCTCAAACGATTGGTTGAAAATTACGATCCTAATTGGCAACTTCAGCAGATCGGCGCTTATACGGATAAAACCGTACAAGTGATGTTCCGCGAAAAGCACACCCCCGGCACTTTAATCCATTGATAGAGGTATCATGATCACGCTGAAAAACATCGAAAAGTATTACGAAAACAAAAGCATCAAAAATTATGTCCTCAGGGATATCAACCTGACCATTCAGCCCGGCGAATTTGTTTCCATTATGGGGCCGAGCGGTTCCGGCAAATCCACCCTGCTGCATATCCTCGGTATGCTGGACGAACCGACCAAAGGCGAGTATCTTTTTTTGGATCAGGAAGTGCACCGCATATCCGAACGCCAAAAAACCGAATTGCATAAAAATCACATCGGATTTGTTTTTCAGAGTTACCATCTTATCGACGAACTGACCGTCTATGAAAACATCGAAACACCGCTGCTGTACAAAAAAACGAGCGGCTCGGAACGCAAAGCTTTGGTCGCGGATATTTTGGATCGTTTTAATATCGTCGGTAAAAAGGATCTATTCCCCAGCCAGCTATCCGGCGGTCAACAACAACTTGTCGGCATTGCCCGTGCGGTGATCACCGCACCGAAAGTCATCCTCGCCGACGAACCTACGGGCAATCTCAATTCCGCCCAGGGCGAAGAGATCATGCAACTTTTCAAAAAACTCAATCAGGAAGGCACGACGATCATTCAGGTCACCCACTCTGAAAAAAATGCGGCGTACGGAAATCGTATCATCAATCTTTTAGACGGATTCATTCAGAAATAATACTTCGCTGACACATATTCTTATTTTATGTTTTGGAAAATCAAAGCGCTTCTGTATGCCAGGTTCCGGCATGTATTTCCTTTTGGGTATTTTTTAAATAAAGAGAACGCCGCTTTGATAAAGCTTCTCCAACCGTCGATTCGACCCGATGACTATGTACTGGATGCCGGATGCGGCGATGGCAATGCTACGCGAATACTTTTGAAAATACACCCTCAGGTTCGAATCATGGGCATAGATCAATCTCCATCCATGGCAAACTATATAGAACATTCCGGACGCACTGAAATTCGAATCGCTTCACTGGATGCCATCGCAGAAGAAAATCATACTTTTGATGCCGTGATGTGTATCGGGGTCACCGAGTATATCAACGATATCCCGAGGGTACTGCTTGAAATAAAACGTGTAACCAAACCCGGTGCGCCGATGGTGATAACGTTTGCCCCGCCGGTATTTTGGAATTATCTGCGCTTCGGATACGGAAAGACTCTACGTTTAATATCAACGACGGAAGCAACTCACTTTCTTCAAGAAAACGGCTGGCTAATCCAATCACAGAGCGCAACTTCGATGCAAATTCAATTTCTTGTACGAAATTCTGTCTGATGAAAATCACTCTTCGCAATGCCGCATAGAGGAAAAAAAGATAGTCTCAATAAAATCGCCTTGGGCCTTGGTTTCTTAGAAGAACTTATTTCACATCGGCTCTCAACTTAGTCATCGCTTAGACGTGCCGTATCGAAATGAAAAATAAAAACCATTCTCGCAGAGACGCAAAGGTTACAAGGCATTGTTTATACATTCATTTCTTAGCGTCTTAGCGAGAATGTGTTTCGAATAGACTCTCAACTTAGTTATCGCATAGACGTTCCATATCGAAATGAAAAATAAAAACTATTCTCGCAGAGACGCAAAGGTTACAAGGCATTGTTTATACATTCGAGACGCAAAGGTTACAAGGCATTGTTTATACATTCATTTCTTAGCGTCTTTAGCGAGAAGGTATTTCGAATAGACTCTCAACTTAGTCATCGCATAGACATTCCGTATCGAAATGAAAAATAAAAACTATTCTCTCAGAGACGCAAAGGTTACAAGACATTTTTTGTACATTCATTTCTTAGCGTCTTAGCGAGAACGTATTTCGAATAGACACTCAACTTAGTTATCGCATAGACATGCCGTATCAAAATGGCCAATAAATACAACCAATCGCAATATTTCAAAAAAATATATTCAAAACATCGCTTCGACATTAGTGATAATGCTATATTTAAATCGTTCTGTTTTAGATATTTAAATCAAAAAGGCAAATTATGGAAACATCTGATATTGTTTTATTTTTCACGGCCACGCTATTACTCAATCTTTCACCCGGGCCGGACATGATATACGTCATAGCACGAAGTATTGGACAAGGTAAATTAGCCGGCGTCGTCTCTTCCCTTGGAATTTTTGCAGGTTGTTTTTTTCATATTATCGCCGCTTCATTGGGTTTAACCGCGCTTTTGGAAACGGTACCATTAGCCTTTGATATCATCAAATACACCGGCAGTGGTTATCTGATCTATTTAGGAATCCGAATTCTAAATGCAGGTCCTCCGGCCGAAGGAGAAACTGTAAGATCCATGCCTTTATGGGCAATATTCAGGCAAGGAGCGATCACCAATATACTCAATCCGAAAGTAGCTCTTTTTTTCGTAGCGTTTCTGCCACAATTTGTTAATCCGCATGATCCGTCGGCGCGTTTTCAGATGGCCTCTTTAGGCTTATTTTTTAATACAAGCGGAACAATCGTCAATATTCTTGTCGCTATTGTATCATCGTATGCGGGGGTGTGGATCAAACAAAGCCTGAAAAATGCTTCATGGTTCAATCGTTTCACGGGATTGGCCATGATCGTTTTGGGTATTCGCCTGGCCTTACAAAGAAAAAAATAATTCCGGTTACATGTCCGATTTCCGATCCGTCATTCGTCATTAATATGTAGCACATTAAATTCATACAAACGAAAGGGTACAACGTATGCAATCGTACATGATGATTTTCCGCGGTGGCGATGACGCCATGGTCAAAATGTCACCGGATGAGATCCAGCAGCACATGGGCCAGTGGTTTGCTTGGGTGGAAAAACTGACCAAAGAAGGACGTTATGTCAGCGGCGAACCGCTGGTTATGGAAGGCAAAGTCGTTCGCGCCAAAGGCGTCATCACGGACGGACCTTTTGCCGAAGGGAAAGAATTGGTCGGCGGTTTTTTTATAGTCAAAGCCAAATCCATCGACGAAGCATGCGACATGGCCAAAGTGTGCCCCAGTTTTCAGTTTGACGGCGCCACGGTCGAGATACGCCAGGTTCAGGAAATGGAGCACGCATAATAACCCAGCATGAGTGTCGGCGAAAATCATCCATCCATAGAGTCTTTGGTAGACCATCTTTTTCGTAATTCGGCGGGAAAGATGGTCTCCGTTTTGACGCGATTATTCGGCAGTCATAATATCACGTTGGCCGAAGACGTCGTGCAGGATACGCTGCTCAAGGCGATGCAAATCTGGCCGCGCGCCGGTATTCCGCAAAATCCCGAAGGCTGGCTTATGCAGGTAGCCAAAAACCGTGCGCTGGATCTGATCCGTCGCCGCAGCCGCGAAATCGAATTACCGGAAGATACCGACCCGCTGTTATCCAGTGCATGGACCCGTGCAACGCGTATGGAATATCTTTTTCTGCCGCACGAAATCCGCGACGACCAACTCCGCCTGATGTTTACCTGCTGCCACCCGATGTTGCCACAGGAAAGCCGCATCGCTCTGACGCTCAAAACGCTGTGCGGTCTGGGTACCAAAGAAATTGCACGCGCCTTCCTGACATCCGAAGAAACGATTCAAAAACGACTGTACCGCGCCAAACAGCTTTTGCGGGAACATCGTATTCGGTTTGAAATCCCCGATGACGGGATATCGGAACGCTTTGACTCGGTTTTGCATGTGATCTATCTGCTGTTTAATGAAGGCTATAATACGACCCGCACCGATGCGGTGATTCGCCAAGATCTGATGGACGAATCAATACGGTTGGGGGAAATGCTTTTACAAAATAATCGCACCAATACCCCCGCCACGCAGGCCTTACTGGCGCTGATGTACCTGCACGCCGCACGTACCGATGCGCGTACCGACGCCACCGGCCATATTCTTTTGCTGGCCGAACAAGACCGCCGTTTGTGGAATCAAACAATGATTCTCAAAGGCCTGACGCATCTGCACGCCTCGGCACGCGGTACGACGATCACACGGTATCATCTGGAAGCTGGTATCGCCGGTTGCCATGCCACAGCCGAAAGTTTTGCCGCGACCAATTGGGATCGCATCGTGCAGTTGTATGATCTGCTTTTGCAAACGCAGGATCATCCCGTGATCCGGCTCCAGCGAGGTATCGCACTTTGCCAATCCCAATCGCCTCAAACGGCGCTCGCCTGGCTTCAGCAGCAAGGCATTGACGAGGCACTGACCGATTATCCGTATTTGCATGCCACGTACGCCGAGTTATACAAAGCCCTTGATGACAAACCCTCCGCCCGCAAAGCCTTAACCCGCGCTATCCAATGCCCGATCAGCGAAGCGGAAAAACATTTGCTAAACGATCGTTTAGAAAAATTAGTTTAGTTTAATTTTAGTAAGCGCTCGCGATCAATCCACCATATCATTTCGAAAGAAAAATATCTATGCAACATAACATCAAAATTTTAATCGCATCAGTTTTGCTTTTAGCATGCAACAGCCCCGAGCCGAAAATTTCGGTACAATCGGAGAATGAAAAAATCGTCCGGCAGTATTATGAATACTTTAATAATCACGCATGGGAAAAAATGGCGGGCATGTACACGGAGGTATCCGAATTTAAAGATCCTTCGCTGGGACCCGGTATCGTAAAACAAACAAGGCAACAAATCATTCAAAAGTATACCGAATTGAGTACGATGTTCCCCGATGTCAAAGACGAAATCATTCAGACCTACCCTTCCGGCGATAAACATATCATCGTTGAGTTTGTTTCTACCGGGACGGCGCCCGATAACACCAAGTTTCAATTACCGATTTGTACCGTTTTTACGATTGAGAATGGCTTGATTAGCAAAGACTTCACGTATTACGATAATTTTGAAACAAAAACGACGAACTGATTTTTCAGGCTCTTAGTACTAATCCGGCATACGACGCAGCTTTACGCTTCACGCATCACGCATGCCGATGAAACTTTTGTTTACGGATTTACGTTTGAGGTGGTAACACTTTGTAACACGTAATTCCGACGTGTTGATGGCATTCTAAAACGAAATGAATTATGAAAAATGCGATGTACGGGTTGTTATGGAGTTGGATTCTGGTTTCCGTTGTGCACGGGCAAACTATTTATAAAAACAAACTGGACGTGCTTTTAAAAAAAGCCGAACAGACGCATTCGGAAGCCGTGATCGTCTATAAGGACAACCAACTAGTTACCGAAAAATATTTCGGCATCGGACAGGCCGATACCAAAATCGAAAGCATGTCCTGCACCAAAAGTATTGTCGGTTTGGCCGTGGCGTGCATGCTCTCCGATCAAACGCTGGCTAGTCTGGATGAACCCGTGTCCCGATATTATCCGGAATGGCGGCAAGGCCAAAAACAAGCGATCACGGTGCGGCATTTAGTCAATATGACATCCGGTTTGCAAAATCATCCCAATGCTTCCGTTGAAATCTATCCGAGCCCCGACTTCGTACAGCTTGCGCTGGCCGCGGAATTAACATCCAAACCCGGCGAAGTCTGGTCCTATAATAACAAATCACTAAACCTTATGGCCGGCGTGATCAAAAAAATCACCGGCCAACGTATGGATCAGTATATCGGCGAACGCCTTTTCAAACCACTGGGCATCACGGAATTCAGTTGGTCGCTGGACAGCGCAGGTAACCCGCACGTCATGTCAGGATGCCAAATCAAACCCGGCGACTTCGCTAAAATCGGACTTCTTTTGCTCAATAACGGAAAATACAATAACCAAACCATCATCGCTGAAAAATACATACAGGAAGTGATCACACCATGCAAGCCGTATCCGGGTTACGGGATACTGTGGTGGATTGACTACGAAAAAACGACCTCCATCGTTGATGATGAGATCGTGCGCGAACTTCAGAAAGCAGGCGTCGCAGAGGACTTTGTCCAAAAAGCCAAGGCCATGCAAGGAACGTACGCTAGCAACGATGCCTATTACGCTAAACTACTCACCGTTTTCGGAGCTAATCCCTGGGAATACATCAATACTACGCTCGGCGCCAATCTTCGACTGCGCAAAAAAGAATTTAGCGGTCATGTGACCTATCGGGCGGACGGGTATTTAGGAAACTATATCATCGTGGATTTTAAAACCAAAATCGTCGCCGTTCGGATGATCAGCCACCAAAGTTTTCAGGACGAAACCGATAACTTCAATGATTTTGCAAAAATGGTATTAAAACTATCCGAATAAAATAATGCGCTTATCGGAATGACTCATTTACGTCATGGTGAGCGGAGTCGAACCATGACCAAGTTTAGTAAAATCCGTCTTCGGCTTCGCTCAGACTGAAGAGCCTCTAAACTCGGTTTTTCTGAAACTTTTTACTCTGTATGCGTATATCTCTAATACGATCGCATCCGTAGTCTATTCTACAAAGTTTCAGGAAAGGCTCTATCGTGAAGTGGTTAACACAATCTCAAAAATTGTATGTACTCATTTTCAAAATGAGTTTATTTTTCATCATGCCTTTGCTTTTACTAACGGTACTGCCGATGATCGGTGTCGCCTGGTTATCCGAAATAGCCCTGGCCGCTTTGGTCGCCGGCATGATCCTGACGATCACCAAACTGCGCGAACGTATTTTTTTATAAATCTAACCCCGTATGTCCCATGAAAAATTGTTTCAAAACCATCCTTCTTTTTTTGAGTTTTGTTTTGACCTATGCGCTACAAATCAAAGCGCAGGAACCCGACTCGGCATCGCCGCTCAAACCCCTGGTCGAAGCCGAGCGCAGTTTTGCCAAAATGGCTGCCGCCGAAGGTGTGCGCAATGCCTTCGTTCACAATCTTGCCGATAAAGCGCTGATGTTTCGCAATGGCCCCATCAATGGCAAAGAATTATGGGAAAAGCGCAAACCCGCGCCGTTTTTACTCAAATGGGAACCGGAGTTTGCCGACATCGCCGCCTCCGGTGATTTTGGTTTTACGACAGGTCCTTGGGAGATACAGGAATATCGCCCGCTCACGGAGTCCGGCGGCTACGGATACTTCACATCGGTATGGAAAAAACAAACTGATGGCACATGGAAAGTCGTACTCGACATCGGTACATCCAATCCGAAACCGGCGACATACACCTACGCTTTGCAGTACCCGCCGGGCGCCGATAAAGTCCGATCGTTTACCCCCGTCGCTAAGCTCGATGCCGTACGGGACGAACTGATCCAACGCGATGCCGCGCTGGGCCGCTCGACGGCAGCGTCATTCTCGGCCCCGTCGTTTTTCGAAGCGCTATCAAGCGATGCACGTTTGCAGCGCAATGAATACCTGCCCACGACCCATCGCGATACGATCGCAGCACGTTTGCGCGGGATCACCGCTTGGGAATCCCAACCCATCGGCGGCGATGTAGCCGCTTCCGGTGACCTCGGCTACACGTACGGGACGTACACTATCCGACGCGGCGAGGCTTCCGAAAAGGGCCACTACGTGCGCTTCTGGAAACGTAACGAAAAAAACCAATGGAAAATCACACTGGATCTCACCGATCCTTCACCGGAAGTCAAAAAATAAAACTGTCGCTGATTTTTAACCTCGGCGTCTCGGCAAGAACGTGTCCTACATCCCGGTCATTGCGTAGGTTTGCCGTGTCGAAATGACCGATAAAAACCAATCTCTCGCAAAGTCGCTAAGAGAACCTGAAAAATATTCTTAATAAACCTCTTGTACCTTGGCGTCTCCGCGGGAACGTATCCTATGTCATTTCGTAGGTTTGCCGTATCGAAATGACCGATAAAAACCAAGTTCTCGCCAAAACAGCTAGAAACGAATTCATTTCATACGTACGTCGCCTACTTTACGAGAATTCTAGAAACATAAAAAAATCAGGCTATTCCGTAAATTCATGAGATAAATAAGAAATAAAAACACATTTCATTTTTTCGCATGTAAATCAAAAGAATAAGAAAAAACTAAAAGCCTCTTAACTCCTTGTAAAACACCAAAACGCTATGCGACTTAAAAAAACATTAGCCGCTTTTATTAAATTTAAATTCACACAATAAGCCTAACTTAGGAGTGTATGAATACACTAAAAAGCATCATTCAATTTGGTAGAGACATATACAACATATGCATATTACATTGTAAACAATAAGACTATAAGTTAAATCCATATGAGTAAAATATTCAAACTAAGCGCACTTTATTTGTTCCTCATACTTTGCGCGTGTAACTCAAATAATTCGAAAAAAAATGAAAGTAATAAGCAAGCCCAAACTGCGGACTTAATATTAAAATTGCATCAAATAATAACTCCATTTGTCGATAAAGGTTTTGTTGGAGTTGTACTTTTTGCCGACTCGTCTGATATAATCATGAATAGAGCTTATGGGAAAAGCAAAAACAATCATGACTCAAATACGACTTTTTGGATTGCATCCAACACAAAACCCATCACCGCTATCGCAATATTAAAACTACAAGAAGATGGAAAACTTTCCGTTAAGGACAGCATTACTAAGTTTTTAAAAAACGTTCCATCAGACAAAAAAAATATTACGATCGAACAATTACTTACTCATTTATCAGGTTTGCCAAGTGATTTTATTGCAGAAGGTGAACAAAATATGGAGTTGGCTGTTAAGCAAATTCTGTCTCAAAAACTGATTTCTGAACCGGGAAAGGAGTTTAATTACACCAATGACGGGTACATTCTCCTTGCAGCAATAATTGAGTTAAGTTCAAACAAAAAATACGAATCGTATATAAGAGATGCTGTGTTTACCAAATCCGGTATGACTAATTCAGGTTTTTGGGGAGGCGACGATATTGCCGTAGATCCGGTGAATGATTCAGCTAAATACTACCCGTTTTATCCGAAAATATTCAGAGATGGAAAAACTCTCGAGAATTGGAACAATAAAGGCGCTGCTGGAATAAGCAGCAATACAGCAGATCTTTATAAGATGATGATTGCTCTTAATAGTGGACAACTACTTAATCAAATCTCTTTAAGAGAACTGTTTCGACCTAGATTTGAACTTAGCAACACAAATGATACTATTTTATCTTTTGCTTATGGATGGGCAATTGTTCAATCCAAAGAAAATGTTCTGGAAATCAGGCATCGCGGAAGAGGTGATTGGATGCACAATAACAGCATTTATTTCCTAAAAAATGGTTATAAAATTATTGTTTGGGCAAAAGACACCGGTCCTAACAATAACGCATGGAGTACAGAAATCTGCAAAAGTTTAATCCAAGAACTAAACTTACTTGAGAAGGCTAATCGTTAATATCGTAAAGACAAAACCATACTATATGATCAACATTGGCTATTAAAATGAATATTTGAACCAATGTTGTGAGCTGATTTTTTTTATTGTTCACGCGTCGCTAACGCCAAATCCGTTTTCACACAGTAAAGTAAAACTATGCGAACAAGAAATTGATTACAAAACCATCTTTAGTTATAAAATGCCTCTCCTCCTAATATTTGGAACGCATTAGCCAACCCCGAACAAGCAAAAGAATGCTTTTAAACATAGAGCTGTCGTTTGGCAACAACATTCTCAATGAAGTATTTTGATGGACTACCTGATGATAGAATATGGACTTTTGATCAATTGGAAAAGGCATGAACCTTAAAATTATCCATTACTAATAGATAATATACCCGCAGAAAAGCAAAAAACCTTCGGGCGAGTTTTGGAGTGAAGCTCTCTTGAAGATGAAACAACTAGTCGAAAACCAATCTCTCGCAAAGCCGCTAAGAGAAACTGAAAAATATTCTTAATAAACCTCTTGTGCCTTGGCGTCTCTGCGGGAACGTATCCTAGGTCATTTCGTAGGTTTGCCGTACCGAAATGACCGATAAATACAATGCCTAGCAAAGCCGCATAGAAAATTGAAAGATATTCTTACTAAAATCGCACGTCTTAACGTCTCTTAACGGTTTGAAGCTCTACTAATAACGATTTGCGTTGGGAAGACGAAAAATGTAAAACAAATAGCAACTAAAATAACAACATGATACATTATGTCGTTAATTTTACCACTTTTCTTTCTTACTAAAACGTATGGATCATTGAAGAGTATGACAAATCAAGAAATTATAGAGATACCCAAAATAAGCTTTGACGACAACGGAGAGTTGGTAATCACAGCATCACCGACTTCTTCCAAAAATGATTTTGATTTTTATCAGGGTAAATGGAAACTTAAAAATAAGAAATTAAAAACACGATTAAACAATTGTACAGAGTGGGCAGAGTTTGAATCAACTCAGGACATGTATAAGGTTTTAAACGGACTAGGAAATATTGACAATTTCTTTGCAACATTTGACGGCGTACCATTTGAGGGAATGTCCATCAGACTGTTTAATCCAAAGACAAAACTATGGAGCATCTACTGGGCTGATTCTAACGAAGGTGTATTACAACCGCCGGTTCTAGGTTCATTTGAAAACAATATTGCTCATTTTTTTACAAAGGACATTTTTAACGGGCGCAACATATTAGTCGTATTCCGTTGGGACGTTAGAGACAAAGAAAATCCAATTTGGAGTCAAGCATTTTCGGGCGACAATGGTAAGACTTGGGAGTGGAATTGGTATATGTATTGCAGTAAAGTAAATAAGATCGATTGAAGGAAATGCTTGCCGAATGACTTGAGAGTTGGATAATAAATGAGATAACGAGAAAGCCACACAACCACCCACACCGTGTTTATGTCAGCTGCAGGTGACAGGTTGATATGAAGTTTAGTTTTTTCGTTCATCCACATTGGAAAATAACGGCTTCGGAAACCGCCGCCTTCATAAGTTCTTCGTCACTTTACGGGTAACTGTAACCGATCTGCATAATGGGTATCAGGAAAAGTTAGATGAAAGTAATAAATATTCATACGAGAGAAATCGGACAACCCAAGGCCGATATCGCCAAACTGTTAAACACTTTGGCGACGGAAAATGATATGATGTTGGCAACAGATAAATGGTCGCCGATGAAATTGGACAAAGGATTACAGGTTGGTTCAAAAGGCGGACACGGACCCATCAAATATGTTGTAACGGAGTATCAGCCTGAAAAATCAATCACTTTTCAGTTTAACTTGATCGGTTTTAATGGTTACCACAGATTTGACATCAACGAGGTAGAGCCCAACAAAACTGAGCTTACACATATTATTGATATGACAACAACAGGTTCAGCGACTTTAAAATGGGTGTTAGCAATTCGTTGGCTGCACGATGCTTACATTGAAGACGCTTTTGATAAAATCGAAAACCAGTTCACAAAAGACAAAAAAAGTAGCGAATGGAATTGGTGGGTTAAAATTTTAAGAAAAACAATGAAGTCTAAAAAGAAATAAAAACGAACACTGATCACCCGTTAAATAAAATAACAGGCTTAATGCTAAATACAACGATCGTTTTTCGATTGAGTATTTGTACTGAAAATCCCGCACCAATGCCAAACTGAGAATCCTTAACCTTAACTATCAAACCACCACCATGCCCATCGAATATAGTTTTGACAAAAGACCCTCCGCCGACCAGATCATAGCGCTCTATGATAGATCGGGTTTGCCGAGACCGACCCAGGACAAAGAACGCATACAAAAGATGTATGACCATTCCGATCTGATCGTAACCGCCTGGGACGGCGACCTGCTGGTCGGAGTTTCCCGCTCGATCACGGATTGGGTTTGGAGTTGTTACCTCGCCGACCTGGCGATCCATCCCGATTACCAAAAAAACGGCATCGGTAAGGAACTGGTTCGCCTCACCAAAGAAAAAGTGGGCGAAGAAGTCATGATACTATTGCTTTCGGTTGCCACCGCGATGACCTACTATCCCAAAATCGGAATGACCAAAGAAGACCGGGCCTTTACCATTCTCCGGACTAAATAAATACTTTCATCCGACCGGAAAAATCACCAAACTTCGTCGGATCGCTTTTATACAGACGTTCGCACCATCGCGTAACGTCCGATTATTTGATTACTGTCATTTAATAAAACGATACAACATGCTTACTCGCATTTCGATAAAAGACATTGAACCCGAAGCGTATAAGGCCATGATGGCTTTAGAAAACTATACCAAAACGATCGGTGTTTCACCACTTCTGACAGAACTCATAAAGATACGCGCTTCGCAGATCAATGGGTGCGCTTACTGCATAGACATGCACACGGAGTATGCTATTAAGTTAGGCGAAAGCGAAAGACGGCTCTTCGTATTACCGGCCTGGAAAGAATCGCATCTGTTTTCTGACGAAGAGCGACTGGTTTTACAATTGACAGAAGAAGTCACCTTGATCCATGCGCATGGCGTGCAGGATGATACCTATAATGCCGTCGTAAAACATTTTGGCGAAAAAACAACCGCTCAAATCATAATGCTGATCGTTTTGATTAATTCATGGAATCGCATCGCCGTGACGACAAAACTGATCTACAAATAATATCTGTCGCCGATGAAGCATTACGATCAAGCATAATCTACATAACATATACAGAGGATGTATGGATTTCAATCTGACCTCGGAATTACAAGACTATTTAGATAAAAACGAAAAACTGCTTTGGACAGGACAGCCCCGAAAGGGAATTGTTTTTAGTGCGGCGGACATTTTTATGATACCGTTTAGCCTTTTGTGGTGCGGGTTTGCGATATTTTGGTTTACCACAGCCATTACTTCCGGTGCACCGATTTTCTTTAGCTTGTTTGGGGTTCCATTTGTTGTCATAGGGCTGATGATGGTATTCGGGCGATTTATCATAGACGCCAAACTAAGGGAATCGACGATTTACGGTTTGACCGATGAACGCATCATTATCAAGTCCGGCCTATTTAAGAAGACTATAAAATCCATACATATCAAAACCCTCGCTGATTTCGAATACGACGAAAAAAATGACGGTAGCGGCACGATCACGATAGGCCCGAAAAATCCGATGATGGTATGGGGAAACGGAATGAGCTGGTGGCCAGGAACAAATCCGACACCGTCACTTCATCTGATACAAAACGTCCGGCAAGTGTATAATATGATCATCGAAATTAAAAAAAAGCGATGAATGGGATACTATAGTGCACTGTTAGCACTTACCATACACGGAATTAAAAAAACTTAAGCAAAGTGATTGATGAAAAACCCGTTTGAAATAGAAAAAACATACATCACCGAATATTCCCCAAGCCGTATCACGGCCATCGTGCAAGAAACCTTAGAGAAAAAGAACCGTATCGTTTTCTTTTCATCAAAAACTTTTACCGGCGCGATCAAAGAAAACCATTTCCGTTTCAAAGAAAATGTATGGGCCACCAATAACGGAATGATCTATCCGACCATCCAAGGTACGATACTGGGTGATAACCCCACAAAGATACATATCCATATTACACCGCGATACGGGTGGATATTATCGTTCACACTGTGCGCTTTAGTTTTTTTATGTACTGCTTTTTTTACGGATCGCATGTCCGTTGACGGTATCGAAAGCGCATCAACGCTGTATGAACGATCGGCTTTTGCAATTTTTGGCGCAGGTATTCCAATGCTCATGTGTTATGTTACCTGCCTAAGATCCATCAAACATACTGAACGATGGATTATAAAAAAACTCTATCTCAAAGAAATCACTTCATAAAATGAAGCATTACCCGCCGCAACGTGTATAGACAATTAACCGAAGTACGGCGGCATATACATACCGGCTTTTTATTTTACTTTTTTTTCTTACATTGAGCGGGATGCGTGCCCGATAATCTTATGATCGAATTACCTATACTCAAACTTATGCCGGCTATAGCCAAATATTTTATCCGATGCGCTTTGGTATTTCTCCTGCTTTCGATCCTGATACAGGCGTTGACCCAAGTGGGACCGCATTGGGGTTGGACGACCATTCACAATCTTCAGCCCGTATTTTTTCATTTTTTCTTATTCGGCTGGGTCATGCAGATGATCATCGGCGTATCGCTGTGGATGTTTCCGTGGCAAGATAAGGCGCAGTTCATACTCCGCGACCGGATCGGTTGGTTTGCGCTTTTGACGATCAATAGCGGCCTCGTACTGCGCGGGGTGTGTGAACCGTTTCTCGATCCGTCCTCCGGCGATGCGTTGCGATTCGCGCTTACGGCTTCCGTGATACTGATGTGGCTGGGATGCGTCGTATATGCCGCGCATATCTGGCAAAGAGTGCGGAGCAAATGACATGGATCGCCTCAGTATATGGTGGATTCGCGGCGCGTTGATTTATTTTGTAGTCGGCGTTACGCTCGGCGCACTTTTACTTTTGCACAAAACCTGGTCATGGGATATGCTCTGGTGGCGTTTGCTGCCGCTGCACATCTACACCATGTTGCTCGGTTTTATGATTCCTTTTATCATCGGCGTAGCACACTGGATACTGCCGCGCAACGACGGCCCCCATGATCGCGGCAATCCCAAACTCATTATCACCGCCTGGGTGCTATGGCACACCGGCCTCATCGCCGGACTCGTTTCCGAAATCTCCGGATCGGCACGGTCCGCGATCACATTGAGCGTGGCTTTGTGCAATAGCGTTGCCGTTATGATCATGTTCACCCAGCTATGGCGACGTCTTCGATTATTCAAACAAATCTATAACGGCAAATGATCCCCCAGTGCATCAAAATATTAAATATGTTTTGATATGAATGCGAGGCGGAAAAAATCTGCTTTTTCCAAAACCTTGTGAGATCTTGACGTGGCACAAAAAACGGCCATTATATTACTACAGCTTGGCGGACCGGATAACTTAGATGCAGTCGAACCGTTTTTGTATAATTTATTTTGTGATCCGGACATCATTGATCTGCCAGGCGCTTTCCTTTTTCGTAAAGGTCTCGCACGTTTGATTTCGACCCGCCGTTCACTGCCCGTCCGGGAACTCTACAAAAATATCGGAGGCCGTTCACCGATCTTGCCGCAAACCGAAGAGCAGGCACAGGCGTTGCAAGTACGATTGGATACATCCGGTCACCGATGTACCGTATTTATCGCGATGCGCTATTGGCACCCCATGACCGATGCGGTAGCCCGATCCATAGCCGAGGGTGGTTACGATCGTATTCTTTTGCTCCCGCTGTATCCGCATTATTGCAAGGCTACGACCGGCTCCGGTATCAATGAATGGAAACGCTGCGTTAAAAAATATCAGATTGATCGCATTCCTGCCAAAATCATCGAAAGTTATTTTGATCATCCGGATTATATTCGCGCAATCACGGATAATATCCAAAAAGCACTAGCCAAACTACCGAGCGAAGAGCGTGCGCAGATACATCTGGTATTTAGTGCACACGGCACACCGATGAAACTTGTTCGCGATGGCGATCCGTATTCGTTGCATATTCGTCGCACATACGAAGCAGTTTTATCCGCCGGTAATTTTAGGTTACCCCATCATCTGTGTTTCCAAAGCAAAGTCGGCCCGCAAAAGTGGCTTGAGCCTTCGCTGGTGCAGACCATCGCTCAACTCGCGTCACAAAAGGCATCAGGCATACTGGTGGTTCCTATCGCTTTCGTGACGGAGCACATCGAAACGCTTTCTGAAATCAATATCGAAGCGCGTCATGAAGCGGAACAAGCAGGCGTTCGGTATTTTGATATGATGCCTGCACTCCGCGATCATCCGTCTTTTACCGCGTGTCTCTACGACCTCACTCTAAAGGCATTGCACGGTGCTTGGCCCGTATCGCAATCATAGGCGGCTGGATCATATAGTAATGTTCCTAAGTAAATATTGAAGAATAACTCCTTCGGGGCGATATACCTTTAGCAAAGAAACTTTTTTAAAAAATACCGTATAAATTAGAAATCATAACCGATACTTCGCCATGCGTTACGTTGATCGTTTTCCCGATCCGCACTCCCGCCGATTTGATAAAGCCGAATGGCGTGATGAACATGGTGTGGCCAACGTGATCATTCATTGCCAATCTTCAGGAATTGCTTTTCCCAAGCATTGGGGTCCCCTCTCGCTCAAAACCACATTATCCGGTCATGAATACTATGTCACACGGCACAGCACGCACCGCGTTACGCCGGAACGGATTTTGATACTCAATGAAGATACGACTTACGCCAGTTATATTCGCGACGGTGAAACCGTCGAATCGTTTACAATCAATTTCAGTGCGGATTTTATACGCACCGCTTTGCGCGATAGCATGTCCGATAGTATGCAAAAATTAGATGATCCTTTTTCGGGCGAAGCGCCTTCCGTGCAATTTCCGGAGTACACGCTGCCGTATCATCATCATATCCGGACCCGTCTGAACCGTATTCGACGATGCCTTACCATGCCCGCGGATTTGAACGGACGCGTGGACGAAGAGTTGTCGTTTTTATATGAAGCGATGCGCACGCTTTCCGCGTCAGAAAATAAAAAAACGCGCGGCCTGCCTTTCCAAAAAGTCTCGACACGCGAAGAACTGTACCGGCGGCTTCAGCATGTCCGGGATTATATGGAGGCCTGTTATGCGGAATCTATAAATCTGCACGATCTCAGTCGCGTGGCGTGCCTTTCCGTGCATCATTTGATTCGCCTTTTCAAATCACATTTTTTATGTACGCCGCACCAATATCTCATACGATGCCGATTGCTCGAGGCCAAACGACTCACCGAAACCACTTCCCTTCGTATTGAAGACATTGCACGCCGTGTCGGCTTTGAAGACCGAAGTTCATTTTCACGATTGTTTCGTCAGCATTTCGGCAAAAAACCCTCCGACCGCACGCAATAAAAAAAAGCAATTTTCACCACCTTGTTTTAACAAACCTCTGCGCATATTATAGGGATGATATTATTCCAAAACGAAAGGCACACGTATGTTGATGCGATCTTTCATTATCGCGCTTTTTTTTATATGGACTCAATCCTTTGCACAAATGCCGATGGATTCGACAGCGTTTGATTTTTGGGTAGGTGAATGGACGGCGACTTGGTCCAACGCCGACGGCAGCACCGGTAAAGGTCAAAATCGCATCGTCAAAATTTTAGACGGCAAAGTGATTCAGGAACATTTTGAAGACGAAAGCGGATTCAAAGGAACGAGCCTTTCCGTATATACACCTGTTCAAAAAAAATGGCGTCAAGCATGGGCCGATAACCAAGGCGGTTATTTTGATTTTGAAGGCGATATGTCGGACGGAAAAAAGATTTTTAAAACCAAAATACGCGAAGCCAACGGCAAACAATATATGTCACGTATGCTGTTTTACGATATCAAGACGGATGCGTTTACGTGGGATTGGGAAAAAACAGAGGACGGCGGCAAAACATGGGCCTTGCAATGGCGCATACAATATGTGCGCAAAAAATAATGGAAAGACGGATTGAAATTCAGTTCGCCCCCGTCGGCGCATCATAATATTTACTTTTGATCCACAACGCAACGCGAACGAGGCTTACCAAAACGGGCACCTCGACCAATGGACCGATCACGGCAGCAAACGCTGCACCGGATGAGATACCGAAAACCGCTATGGCAACGGCGATCGCCAGTTCAAAATTATTGCTCGCCGCGGTAAACGAGAGCGTAGCCGACTCGGCATAGTCCGCACCGCTGCGACGGCTGAGATAAAAAGAAATCAAAAACATCACGACAAAATAGATCACCAGAGGAACGGCGATGCGCAAAACATCGAACGGAATCGTTACGATATACTCACCTTTGAGCGAAAACATAACCACGATCGTAAACAGCAACGCAATCAATGTCAGCGGCGATATTTTGGGAATAAATTTTTCATGATACCAAACCCGACCTTTAGCTTTTAATAAAATCATCCGCGTAAGCATCCCGGCTAAAAAAGGAATTCCAAGATAGATAAATACGCTTTCGGCGATCTGCATGATCGTGATATCCACCGCAAACGCTTGTAATCCGAGCATGGAGGGAAACAACGTCAAAAAGAGATACGCATACACCGGGAAAAACAAAACTTGGAAAATGGAATTAAAAGCAACCAGACCCGCCGCGTACTCCGTATCACCATGCGCAAGTTCATTCCACACGATAACCATAGCGATACAGCGTGCAAGTCCGATCATGATCAGGCCGGCCATATATTCCGGATAATCGCGGAGAAATACGACCGCCAGCAAAAACATAAACACGGGGCCGATCAACCAGTTTTGAACGAGCGACAGAAACAAAACTTTTTTATTCCGAAAAACATCCGCGAGTTCTTCGTATTTGACTTTGGCCAGCGGCGGATACATCATCAGAATCAACCCTACGGCGATAGGAATATTGGTCGTGCCGGATTGGAACCGGTTCCAGAATCCAACGATGGGCGGAAACAAATAGCCTGAAAAAACGCCGATCAACATGGCGATAAAAATCCACAACGTCAGATACCGGTCTATAAATGAAAGTTTACTGATCTTTTCCATAGTGAATCTTGCGTGTGGCATCACTTATCGAAGTGACTTTTGATAAAATGCAAAAAAGTCTTTTTTAATTTCATCACGGATGCGGCGAAATTCCTTCATCACATGTTCTTCTGCCCCAGAAGCCTCCGCTGGATCATCAAACCCAATGTGCAATCGGTGGCTCACGGTTCCCGTAAAAACAGGGCACTGTTCTTGGGCATTACCGCATACGGTGATGACATAGTCAAACGGCTTATCCAAAAAAAGATCGGTGCTTTTGGGATAGTTACCGCTGAGATCAATTCCAATCTCGCCCATTACCTTGACCGCCTTCGGATGCACTTGAGATGAAGGCCGTGTACCTGCGGAATACACCTCAAGCGAAGCATCAAATGATTTAAGAAACCCTTCGGCCATTTGACTGCGGCAGGAATTCCCGGTACAAAGGATTAAGACACGTTTTTTCATAAACACTACCTATTAATATTAATTCGTTATATTACGAAATATTATAAACACGCTATCATTTTGGGTGCTTGTATTTTTTTTACATCCGACTGTACCTGCGCCGTATCATTGAGCGCTGTATGAAGCAATATACGTAGCGCGGTTATTTCCGGATACAGAGGTTTCGTATTCAAACTATAATACACCCAACGGCCTTTTTTCTCTTCTTTTATATAGGCATTTTTTTTCAAAATTTTCAAATGCTGCGAAACGGTGGACGGCGCCAATTTTAAGACGTCCCGTATTTCACATACACACAACGTACGTTGCTCCAGCATTTTGAGAATGCGGAGCCTGTTAGGATCGGAAAGCGCTTTGAATACTTCGGCGTAATTTTGAATGGTCATATTAATTCGTTTATTAACGAATTATAATAATCCAACCTCTTCAAAAAATCAATTCGTTTTTTGTGATACCGATTATTAGAAGTAGTGCTTGACAATACGATACGAACTGTTCTAATTTACGTCATGCAACGGATTTTTAAAGCTTCATTGTTTTTCACTGTTTTCGTTTTATTAAGCATTGCTTCGCATACTTATTCGGCCAGCCAACAAAACGAAAACCGTTCCCCGCATAAAACAGCACAAGAGCCGGCCTGGTCATCATTAGATCAGCGTGACGGTTTATTTTTTCTTTCATCGTCCCGCGAAGAAACTGCATCCCAATTAAAAGAAACACGCCATAAAGCGTGGATTCTGCCTGCACTACCTGTTTCATTTATTACGTACCGCAAATACCTCGATTTTTTTCAACTTTCACTGGCCCACAATTTTCTCCTCGGGCATACGACAGGTCTTCGCGCCCCGCCGATCTGCTGACATCTCCCCCTCTATAAATCATTTATCGGCCACCCGGTGTGGCTGAGCCGGCACAGCTTCATGCCATCCGTGGTGGTGTTTCTCACGGAGGTACTATGAGTTTTTCAACCGATGTGCTCACCAAGATCGTTGTGATCGCCCTATCGATCACAATTTTCGGCGTGTTTGTACATCTCTATATCAAGTCCGGAAAATCTGAAAAAAAATGACATGAAACGGAGTATATATTATGTCAATCTCTCAACCCGAATCGCGCCCTTTGATCAGCATTACGGAATTATTCAATTCCGATCCGGAATGGGTCGTGAAGCGTGATAAAGCTATTAAGAAACTGTACGACGGCAATACGCAGGAATTCAATGCGTTCATGTCCAAACTGGAGCCCATGCGCGACTGGAAAGACGTGATGGACGCCGTCGAAGCCGAGTTTATGCGTAAAAAAATCAGACAAGACAGCAAAGAAGCAACCGGTCTTACGGATGTGCTTTTCAAACGATACTTCCCCTCGTATTAGTCCGTCTGGATATATTCATTTCTTACTCCGAGCTGCGCGAATAATTTGCGCAGCTCTTTTTATTTTTTGCCGCACCCTCTTCGCTGAAAAAATCTTGACTATTCACGGCTTAATTTTTATGTTGAGCCACGATAATGATGGATTTGTGCTCACTATAAAAAATTTTCAGAGGAGTAGATATGGCTTATATTATTGCAGAACCGTGCATCGGTGTTAAAGATACAGCCTGCGTCAAGGTTTGCCCGGTGGACTGCATTTATGACGGCGACGGTTGGGATCAGTTGTACATTCATCCGGATGAATGTATTGATTGCGGCGCATGTGAACCCGAATGCCCTGTCGAAGCGATTTTCGCCGCCGAAAACACGCCCGATAAATGGAAAAGTTTTATTCAGAAGAACGCGGATCAATTCAAACAATAGATCCCGTCTTGATTACACACGAAAAGGCTTGGACTTGTTCCAAGCCTTTTTATTTTTTATGCTCGTCGTTGCCGTAGCATCGCACCTGCCGTGCTAAAATGGGGAAATCAAAATGAAAAAAATCACGTTACCGGCGTTTATCTTTCCTTGCGCATTGATTCTGCTCGATTATGTAACCAATAAATCAACCGTTACTTTTAATACCAACCGTATCCTGGCGTATACCAACGGGTTTATCGGTTCTATCGCGTTTTGGACTTTTTATCAATTAGCTTCGGCGTACACGCTGCATCATTATCGCGAACACAAACGGGTTCGCATGCTTTTCATTGTCGGGCAAATTCTTTTTGCCTTGGTATTTACCGCTACGATTTCCGTAAGCCTCGGATATTATTATGAGTTTGGTAACTTGCCCAATAAGTTTGCCGTGGCGTATCTGATGGATGAATGGACTGACGCGGTTAGTCTTATTACCGGTTATATTTCTATGCCGCTGATGTTTCTTCTGATGTCCGTATTCGCAGCGATATATGCCTGCCACTATTTTGTGATACGTCATATTGCACAACGTATGCACACGAGTACCCCGGCTTCGGTGAAGAAAGTCTTAGCGATTTTGGCAATCATCACCGCGGCATCGTTGCTCGGCGGTTTTTTTTCCAAAAAACTGTCCGCTACGTTACCGATGGACTTCGGGAGTTTACAAGCCGTCGCAAAATATGCGTTCGGCGATAAGTCGGGAAAAGGCTATTCTGTTCCTCAACGAATTATTTTACCGGAGAATCGGACCGCCCCAAAACCATCCAATGTACTGTTGATCATCAACGAAACGTTGCGCGCCGATTTTATCGGTTATCAGACATTGGCTAATCCGATTCCGCCGGCTTCACGCATGACCGACGCAATCGCTTCTGACAGCTTGTCTTTCGTATTCAAACGCGCACGCAGCAATTCGAGTTCTACCCGTGTCAGCTTGCCTGCTATTCTTATGGGCATGATTCCCACAACCGCCACTTCCGCCGATTATCATCGCATGCCGACGCTTTGGAATGTGTCTAAAGCGCTGGGTTACCGCACTTTTTTTATCACGCCGCAAAACTGGGATTGGCAAAATCTGGATGTATTTTTTCTCAATAAACAAGTGGATCAAAGTATAACGGCTAAAGATATCGGCCCGCCTTACGTCAATAATGCGGGCGTGGAGGATCGCCGAATATTGGATTACACTAATTCTATTTTTCAGGAATTTAAGAAAAACAAAAACCCGTTTTTTGGCGTTATTCAGTTTAACTGCACGCACCAGCCGTATAATCCCGGCGACCCGCATACGGCGTTATCACCTAACTCAACCGAGCGGTATGCCGCGGCGGTACAATATTTGGACAGTTTGATTGCGCAGATATACGTTCAACTCAATGAAGCCGGCCTGAAAGACGAAACGCTGATCATCGTGACAAGCGATCATGGTGAGAATTTTAAGCATCGCGGTCTTGCTCGATTGAATAATCTGTACGACGAAGTCATATGCATTCCATTATGGGTAAGTTATCCGAGCCAATATTATCAAACCCCCGAAGGTAAGGCGCGATTTCAAGCCTGGAAACAAAATGAATACAGTACGGTACAAAATGCCGATATTTTCCCGACCTTGTTAAGTTACTGGGGTGTTTACAAAACCTCACTTCAGGGTTATTCTTATCAGGGAATGCGGTGGGAAGATCCGGCGGACTCCCTGCGTATCCTGAGCGGTACAAATACCGGCGATATCCGAAAGTGGAATCGTGAAGAGTTTTTTTTATTACGCCAACATGTGAAATTTTTAGCAACGGATAAAGCGGGGCCACAGATTTATAATTTGCAATCCGACCCGTATGAAGAACACAACTTGTGGGACGACTTATCTTTTAGAGAAGCGCATCGGCCATGGATACATCAATATATATCCGACCATGCGGTGCTCGCAGAATTGGCCAAGCGAATGAAAATTAATTTGGAAAACGAAGCCGCCACACAACCATCGGACTCTTCGCTTTCGCGTGCGGATATTGATTTGAAATAAAACGAAAAGTTTATATATATAGCCGATTCATTCAACAATGTCCCATTTGCTGAAGAGGTAATCATGAAAATAGCTATTGGCTGCGATCACGGCGGGTTTCCACTCAAAGCGACGGTGATCGAAACTGTTCAGAAGGTCGGTCACGAAACCATGGATCTCGGAACATTTTCATCGGATCCTGCGGATTATCCCGATTATTCGGAAAAAGTAGCCCAGGCGGTACAAACCGGTCTCGCTGATCGCGGTATCGTCATCTGCGGCAGCGGTGTCGGCGCTACGGTGGCGGCCAACAAATTCAAAGGTATTCGCGCCGGATTATGTCATGATACATTTTCAGCCCGTCAAGGTGTAGAGGATGACGACATGAATGTGCTCACCCTCGGTGCGCGTATTATCGGTCCGCTTTTGGCCATCGAAGTGATCCAAGCATTTCTCAAAGCGCGCTTTTCCAACGCCGAACGTCACCTCCGGCGGCTGAATAAAGTCAAAGGTTTTGAAGAAAATTTCGGCAAATAAAAATTCTTATTTATTTTTTTAACTACTGGTCCTATGGAAAAACCTTATCCGCCGGTTTATTACGCCGACTATTTGGAACTCAATCAGCTGCTCGGCGCACAACATCCTAAAAGCGATGCGTATGGCAAACCGGCGCACGATGAGATGCTGTTTATCATCATTCATCAGGCGTACGAACTTTGGTTCAAACAAATTTTGCACGAAGTAGATTCCGTTGCACGCCTGTTTGCCGAAGATCATATTGATGAAAAAAACATAGGCATCGCCGTCGCAAGGTTGCAGCGCGTCACGGAAATTCAGAAAATCCTGGTAGATCAACTGCGGATTTTGGAAACGATGACACCGTTGGATTTTTTGGAATTTCGAGATTTTTTAGTCCCGGCTTCGGGTTTTCAAAGCGTCCAGTTTCGCCTGATCGAAAACAAACTCGGGCTCAAACATTCCCAGCGACTCAATTACGGTCAACATCCATACCACGATCGGCTCTCCAAAGAACATCAATCTTTAGTGCAGACCGCTGAACAATCGGCTTCGCTGCTCGAATTGGTCGAGCGCTGGTTGGAACGCACACCGTTTTTGGAATTGGGTGATTTTAATTTTTGGAGCGCATACCGGGATGCCGTAACACGCATGCTGGATGAAGATCACCGCACCATCGAACATAACGTCAGTCTTTCGCCATCCAAAAAAAAAGAACAATTAAAACAACTTGATCTCACGCGGATCAATTTTGATGCGCTCTTCGATGAAAATAAACATAACCAACTGATGAAGGAAGGCATACGCACGATTTCGTACCGCGCCACGCAGGCGGCGCTACTGATTTGTTTATACCGCGATCAACCGATATTGCATCAGCCGTTTCGCCTCATTACTTTACTTGTGGATATTGATGAAATGTTTACAACGTGGCGTTATCGCCATGCACTGATGGTACACCGCATGATCGGCACCAAAATCGGCACGGGCGGTTCGTCCGGGCATCAGTACCTGAAAGGCACTTCGGATCAACATAAAATCTTTTCCGATTTTTTCAACCTTTCGACATTTTTAATTCCGCGTTCCTCATTACCCAAGCTGCCCGGCGACGTCGAGCGCAATCTTGGATTTGTCTACAGTCAAAAACAATAAGGATCGTTAACCGATAAAACACCTATGAGTGCTATTGTTGATATGATACGCAAAGCCGGTGTGGTCGGCGCCGGCGGAGCCGGTTTTCCGGCACACATCAAAGCCGGTTCCACCGTGGATACCGTAATCGCTAACGGCGCCGAATGCGAGCCGTTGATTCACAAAGATTACGAATTGATGCTGCATTATCCGGCGGAAGTCGTGCGTGGCGTCGAACTCGTCATGCAATCCACGGGCGCCAAAGAAGGCATCCTCGGCGTCAAAGAAAAAAACACCAAAGCCATCGAAGCACTACAGAAACATCTCAAACCCGGCATACGGCTTCATCTGCTGGGTGATTTTTATCCTTCGGGCGACGAATATATCCTCGTATACGAAAGCACCAAACGTCTGATACCTCCGCAGGGCATACCGCTTCATGTCGGCTGCGTGGTCAATAATGTCGAAACGTTTTACAACATCGCGCAGGCCGAAAAAGGCGAAGCCGTGACGGAAAAATTTATCTCCGTTTCCGGCGCGGTAAAAAAACCGTTCACCGGGATTGTTCCCGTCGGTGCGACATTTGCCGATGTGATCGCCATGGCCGGCGGCATTACAGAAAAAGAATACGGTGTTTTTGTCTCCGGGATCATGATGGGCAAACTGACCTTTGATCTGGATCAACCCATCACCAAAACCTGCGCCGGATTGATCGTACTTCCCAAAGAGCATAAACTCGTGACGCGAAAATCTCTGCCGGAGGAATCCATGCATCGTATCGGCAAATCGGCTTGCGATCAATGCAGCTATTGTACCGAACTGTGCCCCCGTTATATTTTGGGTTACGATATTCAGCCGCACAAAGTGATGCGCAGTCTCGGATTTACCAAAACCGGTACGGATTATTGGAACCAATTTGCTTCTTTGTGTTGTGCCTGCGGCTTATGCACGCTGTATGCATGCCCGGAAAGTCTTTTCCCCAAAGAAGCTTGCGATCAAAGCAAACGTGTGATGAAAGAACAAAACATCCAATGGTCAGGCCCGGTGGAAATACAACCGCATCCGATGTACGAAGGGCGCCGCACCCCGCTCAAAATGCTGGTGAAACGTCTTGGCGTCACGGATTACGACATACACGCCCCTTATTCCGATCGTCAAGCAACCCCATTTAAACGTGTGATCCTGCCGCTGCAGCAGCACGTGGGGCAAAAAGCCGAAGCGGTTATTCGCACGGGTGAATCGGTAAAACGGGGGCAGCTTATCGCCGATGTCCCGCAGGATAAAATGGGCGCACCGATCCACGCCAGCATTGACGGTACGGCACGCGTCGAAGCGGATCGCATCCTTATCGAATCTTAAAATGTAAATTTGAGGATATTATCATGACTATGAATTCTATCGGATTGATCGAACTCGGCAGTATTGCAGCGGGATTTGACACGGCGGATGCGATGCTCAAAGCGGCTAACGTTAACATCTTACTGGCACGTTCGATTTGTTCAGGCAAATACATCGTGATGGTGGGCGGTGAAGTCGCGGCGGTGCAATCCAGCATTGATGCCGGTGCAGCACAAAGCCGCGGTTCGGTCATAGACACTTTTGTTATTCCCAATGTGCACCCGGAAGTTTTTCCTGCGCTCTCCGGAGCGGGCCGATCCGAACTGCGCGAATCGCTGGGCATTATCGAATCGTTTTCTGTAGCTTCTTTGATCGAAGCGGCCGATGCCGCCGTTAAAGCGGCCAATGTCAAATTGCTGGAAATTCGCCTCGCTATGGCGCTCGGCGGTAAAGCTTTTCTCACCATGACCGGTGAAGTCGCCGCCGTTCAGGCCGCTGTGGACGCGGGTTCACGTGTCGTAGCCGAAAAAGGACTACTCGTCAACAAAGTCGTCATACCGGGTCCGCGACCGGAACTCCTGACCGAAGTAGTCTGATCAGATAATTTTCTCTCGCGGAGACGCAAAGAAGCTGTATCAAACAAACTTTTTTTGATGCTATACAGATAAAAAGGTTGTTTTTTATTGATCAATGAAATACCTGAAAACGCTATTTCAACACAAATAATAGATGCTTGTTTTAAAATACATTCTACATTGGGACCAGGATTACTCGAATCGGTTTATGAGAACATTTTGTGTTACGAGTTAGATAAGAGGAATCTTCATTTTGAAAGACAAAAAACGATTCCTCTGCGCTATGAAAACATGCAATTTGAATCGGCACTTCGCTTAGATTTAATTGTAGAAAATAAAGTTATCGTCGAAATTAAATCGGTAGAAACAGTTTTACCTTTACACAAAAAACAATTGCTGACTTATCTGAAAATTTCAGGTTATAAACTGGGCTTGCTGGTGAATTTCAATTCGGCGTTAATCAAAGACGGTATAACAAGAATCGCTAATAACTTGTAACTTGGTTCATTATGCTCGCTTATAAACTCCTTTTTTTCTTTGCGACTTTGCGAGTAAATATTTGAAATATGACTCTTATTCAACTAAACAACCAATGCCGCGACCGGAACTGCTGACCGAAGTAGTCTGATCAGATAATTTTCTCTCGCGGAGACGCAAAGTACACGACGTCGTTCCGGTTTGTACCTTTTTTTCATCGCGTCTTTGCGAGCAAACACTATGAATAGACATGAATCTCAATCTGCAAAATAAAACCGCCTTAGTATGCGGCAGTACGCAAGGCATCGGTAAAGCCGCCGCAATGGCGCTGGCCGGTCTCGGTGCGCGAATCATACTTTGTGCACGTAACGCCGAGGCGTTGGAAAGTGTAAAAAACGAACTGCCCCAACCGGCTTCGGCGCACCATACTTATCTGGTGGCAGATTTTTCAAAACCGGAGACGCTTCAGCGAATCCTCCATACGTTTACCGAAAAATCAGGCCCGATACACATTCTCGTCAATAATACCGGCGGTCCCGCGGGCGGCCCGATCGCGGATGCAGCGACCGATGCGTTTGAGCAAACCTTTCGCCAGCATTTGATTTGCAATCACATCCTCGCACAAGCGGTAATCCCCGGTATGAAATCATCGGGTTTTGGTCGCATCATCAATGTGATCTCGACTTCCGTCAAACAACCGCTCAAAGGTTTAGGTGTATCCAATACCATTCGCGCCGCGGTGGCCAACTGGGCGAAGACACTATCGGTCGAACTTGCTCCGTTTGGAATAACGGTAAATAACGTTTTGCCCGGAGCCACCCTCACACAACGCTTGACCACTCTCATCGCCAACCGCGCCAAACAAAGCGGTCGCCCGGAAGAGGCGATTCAAAAAGAAATGGTGACCGAAATTCCCGCCGGACGCCTTGGGCAAGCAGAAGATATTGCTGCCGCCATCGCTTTCCTCGCCTCACCCGCGGCCGGATATATCAATGGTATCAATCTGCCCGTGGATGGCGGAAGAACGGGATGCTTATAAATCATGATCTCCGCGCCTGAACCCTCCGAGCTGCTACGTAAAGTTTTCGCTGCGCATACGGAAAATTACGGTGACCCCGATGTACAGTTTCGCTTCGATCAGCAAAATTCAACGCTGACCGCGCTCAACTACCTTGACGTGTTTGTTTGGGAACCGACGGAAGAAATCCCCATGACGACGTTTTCCACCATAGGTATGGCTGAACGTGCAATGCCGGAATGTCCGCATCGCGCCGAAATTCACTGGACACTGCGCGGTAAACTGACGGAAGCACAAGAGGAAGAAGCCGCTGTTTTTTTACTTAACCTTGCCGCGCTGCCTTTTGTTAAAAATACTTTTTTAGATCATTGGCATGTATTACCCAACCTCAGAATTCCCCATTTTGGCGGTTGCTCGGCCGGATTGATGCACCCTTCGTTTGTGGATGGCGGCTGGGATCACATGCACGCCGAAAATACCATCGTAAAATTTCTTAATTTTGTCCCGCTGACGCAAAGCGAATTAGACATGGCGCGTACGATGGGGGTTCGTCGTATGCTTAATGCGTTGTATGAAAGTCAGACGGATATTTTTTCCGATCGAATGTAACAGGGAACGCTCATGGAAGAACTGCTTCAGATCGTTTCAGACGCCTACACGGGTTATTCCAATTATCTTTACATGGAAATGACAGGGGCCTCCGTCCCTTGGTATCGTAATTATTTCTACGGTCTGATCGCAATTTCCCTTGTCGTATGGGCATTTGAAATCATCATCCCGTGGCGTAAAAATCAGCCCGTGTTTCGCCGCGATTTTTGGCTCGATGGTTTTTATATGTTTTTTAATTTTTTTTTGTTTTCACTGATCGCGTACAACGCTTTATCCAATGTATGCGTCGTATGGCTGGATCGCGGATTGGAAACTATCGGCGTCGGCAGTCTGTCTTTTATTAAAGTAAACACATGGCCGGTATGGCTACAGTACATACTTATGTTTGTCGTGGCGGATTTTATTCAGTGGAATATACACCGCTTACTGCACCGCGTTCCGTGGCTTTGGGAATTTCACAAACTGCATCACTCGGTTAAAGAAATGGGATTTGCGGCGCATTTGCGGTTTCACTGGATGGAAACAGTGATTTACAAATCGCTTCAGTATATACCCCTCGCTTTTTTTGGTTTTGGGTTGACGGATTTTTTTATGCTGCACATGATTGCACTTGCGATCGGGCATCTCAATCATGCCAATATTGCATGGACGTGGGGTCCGCTCAGGTGGCTGCTCAATAGCCCGGCTATGCACATCTGGCATCACGCCAAACATCTTCCGGGATCGTATCCGTATGGCGTCAATTTTGGATTATCACTGAGCGTATGGGACTATCTTTTTAAGACGGCATACATACCGCATGACGGGCGCGATATCGAACTTGGTTTTGAAAATGAAGAACCTTTCCCGCGCGGCTTCTTTAAACAAGTAATATATCCCGTCGGCAAACAAAATTGAAATCTGTACGCATCACGCATCTGTACCTTAAAGAAGTGATTTTACTAAGCGACCGTATCCGATGGATTTTTTTTTTACTATGCTAACCAACCGTGATTTTTATGAAAACTATTTCGAACTACATTGACGGAAAACTCCAACCCGCACTAAGCGGAAAAACTTTGGATAACTATGAACCGGCGGTGGGCGCCGTTTATGGTACGATACCGGACAGCGATGAGCGCGATGTCGCGATGGCCGTTGATGCGGCGGAAAAAGCTTTTCCTGCGTGGTCTTTGACGCCCGCCGAACAGCGTGCGCGGTTACTTTTCAAACTTTCGGAACTGATCGATCGGGATATGGAAAAACTTGTCCGCGCCGAATCCATAGACAACGGTAAGCCGCTGGCCCTTGCGCGCGCGATGGACATACCGCGGGCTTCGAGTAACTTTTATTATTTTGCTTCGGCAATCCTTCAGTTTTCCAGCGAAGCGCATGCGATGGAAAATACGGCGATCAATTATACTTTGCGTCAGCCGATCGGTGTCGTGGGCTGCATTTCACCGTGGAATCTGCCGTTGTATCTTTTTACCTGGAAAATCGCCCCGGCGCTGGCGGCGGGAAATTGTGTGGTGGCCAAGCCGTCGGAGATAACACCGATGACTGCATTTATGCTGTCTGAATTAGCCATCGAAGCGGGGTTTCCTAAAGGCGTACTGAATATCGTTCACGGTCTTGGTCCGAAAGTAGGCGCAGCAATCACGACACACCCCGCGATCACGGCAATTTCTTTTACCGGCGGCACGAAAACCGGCGCCGAGATTGCCCGTGTGGCCGCACCGGTATTTAAAAAACTTTCGCTCGAACTGGGCGGTAAAAATCCCAACATCATATTTGATGACTGCGATTACGATGAAATGCTGACGCAAACCATGCGCTCTTCTTTTGTCAATCAGGGGCAAATCTGTTTATGCGGTTCGCGCCTATTGGTCCAACGCGGGATATACGATCGTTTTCTCAAAGATTTTTCCGTGCGCACCAAAAAACTCGTGGTCGGCGACCCCTTGGACGAATCCACGCAACAAGGGGCGATCGTATCGCAAGCGCACATGGAAAAAATATTATATCACATTGACCTTGCACAAAAAGAAGGTGGACGCATCGTGACGGGCGGTCATCCCGTAAAATTATCCGGCCGCTGTGCCAACGGTTGGTTCATCGAGCCGACGATCATCGAAGGTTTGGGCGCCCAATGCCGCACCAATCAGGAAGAAATTTTCGGCCCCGTCGTGACCGTGATGCCGTTTGACACTGAAGAAGAAGCGTTAGCACTGGCCAATAGTACTTCGTACGGACTGGCCTCCACCATATGGACCCGCGACCTGCAGCGTGCGCATCGTATCGGCGGCGCGATCAAGTCCGGCATCGTATGGGTCAACTGCTGGCTGTTGCGCGACTTGCGTACGCCCTTCGGCGGTGTCAAAAATTCCGGCGTCGGACGCGAAGGCGGTTTCGAAGCCCTGCGCTTTTTTACGGAAACAAAGAATGTGTGTGTGAAGATTTAGAATTTAGAATTTCGGATCGTTGATTTTCGAACGTTTACAAAATACACATAGTTTTATGAATTCGACGGACTTTAAGTTAAGAACAAAAGATTTTGCAAAACGTGTTATCGCCGTATGCCGGGCATTACCTCCCAATCGCGAATCACAGTTGATACAACGCCAATTGTTCCGATCGGGAACATCCGTCGGAGCGAATTACCGTGAAGCCTGCAGAGCACGATCTACGGCTGAATTTATAGCGAAATTAGGTATCGTAGAAGCCGAAGCCGACGAAACACTGTACTGGCTGGAACTTATTGCAGAACTGGAATTACTTCCTAAAATTAAACTCAAACAGCTAATTATCGAAAATCACGAGATCATCGCTATGGCAGTTGCGTCAATTAAAACATTAAAACAAAACAAAACGGGAGATACAAAAACCGACACTCCCCAATCCCCAATCCCAAATCCTAAATCGGGAATCCTGAATTCCTCCAAAGCACCGGAACCGGTCGGCCTGTATCCGCATGCGCGGCGCGTGGGCAATCTATTATTCCTTTCGGGCGTCGGACCGCGAGAACGCGGGAAAAAAACCATCCCCGGCGTTACACTGGATGCCAAAGGTAATATCAAAAAATACGATATCGCCAAACAATGTCATTCCGTGTTTCGCAATATACGCTATATCCTTGAAGATGCCGGTTCGTCCTGGGATAATATCGTGGACGTCACGGTTTTTCTGACCAACATGAAAGACGATTTCCCGATTTATAATAAAATTTACGCGGAATATTTTAAAAACAATAAACCCTGCCGCACGACGCTGGAGATCAACGCGCTGCCTACACCCATCGCGATCGAACTTAAAGTCATCGCAACAATTGATTAGTTGAGATGGTAACTTTAAAGGCTACCGTGCGTAAAACGATACATTAAAACTCTATTAGTGAGAGAGCACTGCATGAAAAAATTCATTTCGCCCTTACGCATTCTTTGGTTTTGCGTGTTAGCACCGATGCTTCCGGCCCAGACCAAACTGGATACGGATAGTCTTTCCCGTTATGCAAACGCCGCGCTCGCGCAGTGGAATGTACCCGGGATGGCCATTTCCGTCGTACTCAACGACTCGATGATTTACGCCAAAGGCTTCGGTGTAAAAACCGTCGGAAAAAATGATCCCGTAGATGCCAATACTAATTTTTCGATAGCCTCGCTAACTAAAGCCATGACGGCGGCGAGTATGGGCATTCTGGTGGATGAGGGCCGAGTCCGTTGGGATGACCCGATGTCCAACTATCTTCCGGAATTTAAAATGTACGACCCTTACGTCACGCAGTCCATGACCATCCGTGATTTATTGTGCCATCGGAGCGGTTTGGAAACATTTAGCGGCGATCTGGTGTGGTATGGTACTCATTATGACCGTTCGGAAGTGCTACGCCGGGCAAGATATTTGCAACCCAAATATGGTTTCCGTGCCAAATACGGTTATCAAAATATCATGTATCTCGCCGCAGGAGAAGTCGTAGGACGCGTATCCGGTAAAGGTTGGGATGATTTTATTCGTGAACGTATTTTTATCCCTCTGGGTATGACCCGGACGATTACACGTTTTGCCGATATCCACACGATGACCAATCTTGCTACGCCGCATGCGATCGTGGATTTCAAACCCGTGCCTGTCGAATATCGTAATTGGGATAACGTCGCACCGATGGGCTCCACCGTTTCCAATGTGGTAGATATGGCACAGTGGATGCGCCTCCAGTTGGGACGCGGCACTTACGAAGGGCGCACTATTTATAGTGCCGCCGTCGCGCGTGAAATGTGGCAACCGCATACGCTGATGGATATTTCAGAAAATGGAGAACGCGCTATGCCGTCCCGGCATTTTTTAGCCTATGGTTTAGGCTGGACTATGCACGACTACCACGGTAAAAAAATTCTAACTCACTCCGGCGGTGCCGACGGTATGGTTTCACGGCTGGTTCTTATCCCCGAAGACCGTTTCGGTTTTGTGATACTCACCAATAGTATTAACGGGCTCACCACACCGATGATCTATCACATCATAGATATGCACTTGGGTAAAAACGAAAAAGACTGGGATGCTTTTTATTGGGAATTCAATAAACGCGCCGAACTGAAAGAAATTGCCGATAGAAAAAAGACCGACAGTCTGCGCGTGAAAAACACCAAACCGACGCTCAAAGCCGAAGCGTATGCCGGTATTTACGGCGGAGAACTCTATGGTGACGTCGAAGTCAAAACGGAAAAAGACAAACTGACGATTCGATTTTTGCCGACGTCCACTTTCACCGGAACGCTCACGCATTGGCACTACGACACGTTTCAGATCACGCTTCAGGATAAAAATCTACCGACCGGATTTGCCACCTTTACGTTGGATGCCACCGGCAAACCGGATGAACTGAAAATTGACATCCCCAACCCGGATTTTGATTTTACGGAATTGAAATTGAAACGAAAGAAATAAGCCCGTACCGGTTTTTAGGTTGACATAACGGTACTTAGCGTTTATTTTGCGCGGCGATGGAATCTCCGATCATAACTGAAACGCCGCGTCTGTTGATTCGCCCCATGCACACATCGGATGCGGAAATGTTCTTTGATTTATTCGGCTCCGCGGAAACGCTGATCCATTTTCCGCGTGCGTACACCCGTGACGAAGTGCATCGGTTGATCCGTCGCCAGCAAGAACGCTACACATCACGCGGTTATGGCCTCTGGACTTTGGTGGCGCGCGACTCCGGAGAGATTATCGGGGATTGCGGGTTGATACCTCAGCGCGTCGATGCATGCGAGGAAGTAGAACTGGCTTACCATCTCCGCAAAAAATTTTGGCATCAGGGTTATGCCACGGAAGCCGGTGCCGCGGTCATCACATGGGTCGAAGCCCATAACCATGCCGCTTCGCTCATCGCACTGATCAGGCCCGAAAATGTACCCAGCCGCCATGTTGCGGAACGGCTCGGCTTTAAAAAAGACACGACGATTTTTCACGCCGGACTGCTGCATGACGTATTTCGTCGTGCGATAGTCCCACAGCCGGTGAGCGTATAATTTTTTGACATAATATTATTGCATTATCCATTTTATACCCGATACAACACCCATGCCTTCATTACAACTTTTTGACACGTACACCCGCGCATTGCGGAATTTTGAACCGCTCCAACCCGGCGAAGTCGGCATGTACACATGCGGCCCTACGGTTTATGACTACGCGCACATCGGCAATCTACGCACTTACATTTTCGAAGACATTCTGCGACGTGTACTTGAATACAACGGGTACAAAGTTCATCATGTCATGAATATCACTGACGTCGGGCATCTCACATCGGACGCGGATACCGGCGAAGATCGCATGGAAAAAGGCTCCCGTCGTACCGGTAAAACAGCATGGGAAATCGCCGCGGAATATACGGAAGAATTCAAAAAAGATATGAAACGGTTAAATATAACCGAGCCACATACTTGGTGCAAAGCGACCGATCATATACCGGAACAGATCGAATTTATTCGCGGCATCGAAAACAAAGGATACACCTACCGCACATCGGACGGCATTTATTTTGACACATCCAAACTCGATGACTACGGATATATCGCGCGGCTCAAAGTCGAAGGTCTCGAAGCGGGTTCGCGCGTAGAGATCGGCGAAAAACGCAATATCACCGACTTTGCGCTGTGGAAATTCAGCAAACCCGAAGAGCAGCGTCAGATGGAGTGGGACAGCCCGTGGGGCAAAGGTTTTCCGGGATGGCATATCGAATGTTCCGCCATGTCGGCGAAGTATCTCGGTTCATACTTTGACATTCATTGCGGCGGTGAAGATCATATCATGGTGCATCACCCCAATGAGATCGCGCAGACGCAGGCTTGTTACGGAACGCGTTTGGCCAATTTTTGGATGCACGGTTATTTTCTTCAGATTGATAATTCGCGTATGGGTAAATCCGTCGGCAATTTTTTACGTGTGCAGACGCTTATTGATCAGGGTTACGATCCGATCGTGTGGCGCATGTTTTGTCTTAGCGCGCATTACCGTACCAAACTCAATTTTAACTGGGAAAGCCTCGACGGTTCGGCAACGGCGTTACAACGTCTGCGCACGGCAGTGTTCGAATGGGGCGCGGCAGGCACACCGGATGAAGCGACGCTCACGCAGTTTCGCACGTTTATCAATGATGATCTCAATATTCCCCGTGTACTCGCGCTGGTGTGGGACCTTGTAAAAAGCGACAAAACTCCGGCTACAAAAAAAGCAACCGTATTGGAAATGGATCGCGTGCTGGGGCTCGGTTTGGCGGCGTGGGTTCCTGCGGTCGAAGAGATTCCGGCCGAAATCCAAGCTTGGGCCGATGCCCGCGTACTGGCACGCAAAGAAAAACGCTGGGCCGATGCCGACGCGTTTCGCGATAAGATCACTGCCGCGGGTTACGATATCAAAGATACCCCGCAAGGCATCAAAGTCGAAAAACGTAAAACACCGGGCGCCTGATGAATATAGATAACGTCAACATACATGATTTTCCCGTCTCGCTGGCTCCGATGGAAGATGTCACCGACATTGCCTTTCGGATCGTATGCAAAAGGCTCGGCGCCGATATTCTTTATACGGAGTTCACTTCCAGCGAAGCCTTGATCCGCGATGCCCGCAAGGCTTTACGCAAAATCCAAGTCGCCGACGAGGAACGCCCCGTAGCCATACAGCTTTTCGGCGGATTGGATACGTCTATGGAAGGCGCGGCGCGGATTGCTGAAAAAGCCAATCCGGATTTTATAGATATCAACTGCGGCTGCTGGGTCAAAGATGTCGCCATGCGCGGCGCCGGGGCCGGTCTGCTCAAAGATCTGCCGCGTTTCGAAGCGATCGTACGCTCCACCGTGCGGGGTACGCAACTTCCGGTCACCGTAAAAACCCGGCTGGGCTGGGACAAAAATACGATCAACATTCTCGATGTCGCACGTATGGTCGAAGACGCAGGCGCAAAGGCGCTGACCGTGCACTGCCGCACACGCGATATGGGGCACGACGGTTCCGCCGACTGGCATTGGTTGGAAAAAATAAAAAAAGTGATTTCGATTCCTTTATTCGGCAATGGCGATGTCAAAACGCCGCAGGATGCCAAACGTATGCTGGAGACCGGTTGTGACGGCGTGATGATCGGCCGAGCCGCTATCGTCAATCCGTGGATTTTTCGCGAATCGCGGCACTACATAGATACCGGTGAACTCCTACCTCCGCCCGATGCCGAAGAACGATTACGGGTCTGTATCGAACATCTGCGCCTGTCGGTGGAGTACAAAGAAGAAAAATACGGTGTGCTGGAATTTCGTAAATATTACTCCGGCTATCTCAAAGGCCTTCCCTATATCGGCAAACTGCGCGCCGAACTGATGCAGTACACGGCACTGCAACCCATTCTCGATCGCCTCGCCCAATACGGCGAAGAGATGAAACAATGGCAAGCTTCCGAAGGTCGAGACGCCATGCTTCCGCAACTCGGCGGTCTCATCGGCACGCGGCATGAGACGGTTTGAGTAAGTATATTTTTTATTGGTAAATTTTCTATCGGATTTACGCGATGAGCACTAAATTTTTTACTAACGAAGAAGAGAACACGCTTCTCACCAAGCTCGAAGGTGTCTTTCGCCATCGGAATATCTACTATTTTGATGCACTGGTAGGCTTTTTTCGTGCATCGGGCTATTTCAGAATTCGCAAATTCATCGGGAAAGTATCCAAAATTCGAATATTGGTAGGTATCAACATAGATCGCTTAGTCTTTGAAGCCCACGAAAAAGGATTGGAATTTGGGCAAGATGAGAAACAAGCACGCGATGGACTCTTCACCATGAAGGCGGGACTGAGCAATGCAATGGCGTTCTAATTCCTTTCAACCACCGTATCATAGAGTCCGAAATGCGATAAACCTTCATGACTTTCGATGCCTGTATAACGGAGCGAAGCATCTTCATAGCGACGGAAAGCAAACACGGCTTGATTCATTTGCTCGGTATTGAAAACTTTTAGACGCACAAGCAGATGAAAGTCATTCACCGTCAAACCGGTGACCGTCAGAAACAAGTCAGGTTCCAGTTTCGTGATGACATCTTGCAGCGTATTCTCTCGAAAATCAGTCAGATACATGAACGCCGGTATGCGCGTGGCGAACTTTATCAATTTTTCCTGCACCAGCTTGCGCTTCGACTTAAACTCCTTCTCTTCTTCGGTGAGTTGCTTCATCTCCTTTGCCGACAAGTCCTTCTTCTTCGCCTTGTTCTTGAGCGCTTTGATCTTCTCGCTCTTATTAATGATGGTTTCGATGATATTATCGCCCAATGCGCGCCAGCCCTCAATTCGTTCAACGGCAGCCATTGCCTCTGCGTTGTCCAGTATGCGGCGGAGAGTGTCATTATCCACGTTGACCAGCAATGCGCTTTCCCATTTGCGTGCGAGTAACGTGGCCGAAGTGCCGGCCATCGCAATGTCGAGGATGCCGCCCGCGTCGATCTGTGTCATATTCGCGCCGTCGTAGGCCAAAACGGGAAGGAACGACACAAGCTCCTTGACGGCGTTCTCCGGATTCGGTTCACCGGGCGAAAGCCCGATGCCGTATTCGGAAAGTTGGCGCAGCGCACGCGTGGGAGCGAAATCGAAAACGAAACAAACCGGCTTCAAAATTTCCTCCGCGTTCGGGTCGTCACCGTTGGGATTCTTGATGGACCACGGCGATTGCACGCGAAACGCCGACTGAAAATAGGTTTCCGGCGACTTCAGGTTTCGGAGCATAAGAATAGACGACCATTGGGGCACCGTGACACCCGTGGTAAGCTTGCCGCAAGACAATGTGATGGTTTTGGTTTCAAAACCGCTCCCAATAGCCTGTCGCACGGGCGGCAACGCATCAAGCCCGATTCCGGCCGCTGCGCCGGCAGCTACTATCACATCGTAATCTCGCCAAAACACATTGTGTTTTTCAGCCAGCAGATTTGCCATGGCGTGACATGCCGCAACATCAGGGAGGAACCAGAACGAGTGTTGAAGATACGGCAGCAGTCGCACATCCGAATAGGGGAACGGAGGACGAGTACCCGTCTTGAGATGCTCCACGGACTTGGGTATGTACCCGCCGCGGATGATGTCCAGCCACTTCTGCACATCGCTTTTATGTTTGAACTGTGCCTTCGTACCCGTGCCCGATGCTTCGAAAAACTCATTCAAGTCAAACTCATTGAATTCCCCGGCACTAGCAATCGCGACGAGTTCGTCGGGCATCTGATAGGTTAGCAGGCGCATCTGTGGCAATGCGCCATAAGGATTCCACCGGCCGGGATTCTTTTTCTCGAATTCTTCTTTCGCGCGCTGCTCGTCCGTGTAGGTCCAGTTGAATATCTGCTCTTCGATGAATTCTCCCGTGGCCAGTGATTTGAATGGAGTGCCGGAGAGATAGAGGTAAGCCTTCGTCGTAATAGGAAGAAACTCGCTTTCGTTCTCCAGGCGTTGTTGCAGATCGGCGATCTTTTCTTTCACCTTATCGGCTACATTTTTTTGTTCTTTTGCGGCTTCGATTTCCTCTCTGGCGATTCTTTCTTCTTCGTCTTCGACAAGTTCTTTGGATGAATCACGCCATGCACCGAAATGGTATTCATCGAAAACGACCAAGTCCCATTTGACCTTATGAATCCACTTGTTCTTTGGTTTAATATTTCCCGTGGCTTTATCGCGTCCCAGCAAGTCTTGCAGTGAACCAAAATAAACGAGTGGCGTGGCTGCAGGAATTTTTGTCGGGTCGTCATCGGAACCACGCATTAGAAATTGCCAACCGTCAAAATCAACATGGGATTCGAGGTCCGTTTGCCATGCGTCGGCCACGGCGGGTTTAAAGGTCATCACCAGTACCCGACTGGCCTTGAGTTTCTTCGCAAGCTGATAGGCTGTAAAGGTTTTGCCGAAACGCATCTTGGCGTTCCACAAGAAACGCGGAGCTGCTTTCTTGTTCTCGGCCCAGATAGAGTTGTAGTAGTCAAAAGTCTTTTTTACCGCCTCGGATTGCTCCCTGCGCAACGCGAACGTTTCAGCGTGCGTACCGCTGAACTTCTGGCCGGTCCGTAATTCAGCTAGGACGGTTTTCAGATCCTTGAGCGTGCAACGCATCCATTCCAGTTCGGGATTCGCGAAGCCTTTCCGGACGAGAGCGGCGCGTACCTCATGATCGGTGAATGTCGTGCCGTCTTCGCGCTCGGCGACCTCATCAAGAACGATTTTGTAGTTCTTGATGTTGGCGGTCTTGAGCTGTTCGGCGACGCGCTGCTTTACGTCGCGCGTGGTCTGGCCTACCTTGAGCCGTCCCGCATGCGCCTTGTCGTCGATCGTGTAAGCGTAGATGCGCGGCCGTAACTCCGGCTTCGGCGCGAGTATTTCTTCGATGGTCTTACTCATGCTTCTTCAATCTTTTCGTCGTTTTGCCCGGCGGCAGGAAGTTCTCCCCGGTTACCACGCTCTTGCCCGTCTTTTGTTCGAGTTCGCGACGTGCCTTCTTGGCGATGCCGCCGCCCTTCCGCCCGGCGTCCGCGTTTTCGCCCATACCGGTCGCCTGCTCGCTCTCGGCGATCTGGCGGGTGGACAGTTCCGCCAAGGCGGTAAAGATCAACTCCGCTTCGCTCATATGGTCGCGCAGGTTCTGCTGTTTGAGTCCCTTGAGATGCTTGTGCGCTTTGACTGAAACGCCGCTCCATTCCTGATGAATGATGTTGGTGAGGATTGCGAATTCCTCCTCGCCTTGGATGTCGTGATCCTTCCAGTAGTCGGTGAGCTTGTTGCGCGTCTCCTGACCCATCATCCGTTGTTGGATCCACTTCGCACTGCGGCCATGCTTCTGCCAGTACTCGCGGGCGCGGTCAAGGGAACGGGCCGGGTCGCTCATGTCCTGAATCCGCTCGTAGCCCACCTTGGCCAGCCACTGCTTGAAAGGCTCGGCTTTGGGTGAAGGGATGGACTGAATCAGGCGAAGCAAGGTTTCCGTGTCGGCCATGTCGGTCAGGCGCATTTTTCCGTCGACTGACGGCATTTTCAACCCGTTACATTTTGTAACGGTTTCACCCGCACCTTCGTCCTTCAGACGCTTTTTCAGCACTCGCCAGTAAACCGCCGGATTCGCGCTCTCCGTCAGCGCCGCCACCACATCCACCACGGAAAAGTACCAGGTTTCAGATTTCTCGTCGAAATACCGACGAATCGCATGTTTCTCAAACGCCACCAAAGCTTGTCTGCTTTTCACAATTACATCTCCTTTATGATGCAACAGGCCGTTTCAGTCGGTTACATTTTGTAACCGACTCGCTTCCCTCCTTCTTCAACCGGTTCTTCAGCACTTTCCAATAGTTCCTTGCGGCTTGATAGTCCGGCTGCTGAATCAACGCTGCAACAATGTCCACCACGGAAAAATACCAGACTTCCGACTTCTCATCGTAAACCCGGCGTATATCATGTCTCTCAAATGCCACCAAAGAGCGTTCATTTTCCATAATGACAACCTTCTTATTTTACCGGCACTTTCAACCGGTTACAAATTGTTACGGTTGATCTATTTGTTGACTCATCATCCGATCCTTCCCCGTCTGTCTCCATCGATACGCGGCCACAGCTCCGGCTTCGGCGCGAGAATTTCTTTGATGGCCTTACTCATCGTCGGAATCGTCGAGGCTCATAGGACGGACAACCTTCTCGATGAATGCAATCTCATTAGCCGAGATGCCATATTTTTTGTAGAGTTCCTCGTCCGTCCACTTCTTGGTCCACTTTTGTTTCGGAACAAATGTATAAACTCTGCGTGTTGTATCTTGCGATGGCTTGTGCAAGAGAATTAGGAAGCGTGTCAGCCGACAGGTAAGGTAGGACAAGACACTCTCGGCTTCAGATTTCGAATCGAACGGCCCTATAAACATATACGTCCATGAAGATATGCTTCCAGGCTCGCCAAGGAAAGGTGTGCTGACGATCTTGTGAGGATAGGTGTCTTTGTTGCCCGTGCCGGGTGCAGCACGACCAATAAAAACCTTCCACTTGTCGAAAACGTCACGCTCCTTGGCGATTTCAGATCTTGCGATATATCCGACACCTCCATTCCTGTAAACCTTGAGGTCGTTTTTTGACTTTTGATCTTTGCCCCGAAAGGTGCTTTCAAGCCCAAATGCACCGATTGAACTGACCAATTGCATGAACATCTTCGATTCAGGAAGCTCCAAGGACTTGGTGTTACCTGTTTCCACTGCAGCAACCTTTTTGAGGATTGACAGTCCTTCATTAAATCGGATGAAAACGTCAGCGCCTTTTTCAAGAAGCGGACGAGTTACTGTCGAGACAGGCCAGTCTTTGAAATGGGTGGAGACTTTGCATGTTCCTGGATTATCGCGATCCCAGAGAAAGTAGCAGATGCCGCCCTTGCCCCCCATGCCTCCTTGAAACACTTCAGATGCGCTGAGATAGTCGTCAATTGAGCGCAGGCGATCATCGGTGAGCATCGATTCCCGAAACTCATCAAGGCCCATGCCTCCCGAGAACCACCGCGAGGGAATCACAAATGACATGTAGCGTGGTTCGAGCTTTTTGGCTTGAAGAACGAAATCCTGATAGATTGGGCGCGCCTGCGTGCCGAATCCATCTGTGTTAAGTTGATACGGCGGATTTCCGATGATTACGTCAAATTGCATATTGCCTCCAAAAATCTCGGCAAGCCGAGTTTTGATGTTATCGGTGTGAATGAACGCATAAGCGTGAGTTTCAAGTCCTTCCGCCCGGTCGAAGATGGATTTAGGTGCACCGCAAAATTTGCACTTGGTTTCATCCCATGTGTGTTCTATTCGCCTGAACCAGATGTTGCCATCCTTGCTAGTGAAGGATTTGACGATGGAGTGTTTACCGTTGGCCTGCTTGGAGCAATAGACGCTGCGCCGCGCGAGCAGACTGGTGATCCGCGTGATGCCGATGCCGAAAACCTGCCGCGTCAGGATGTGATCCACGCGTTTCTGCAGATCGGGAATTTGCGCCTCCAGTCCTTTCGTGAGCCGGCTGGTGATCTCGCGCAGAAATACGCCGGACTTCGTACAGGGATCAAGGAACTTCACTGTCTTGTCTTCCCAGAGATTCGCTCCCTTGTTATTTGCCGCCCACGCCTCGGCCAGCGTGTCGAGCATCCGGTTGGCGAGTTCAGGCGGTGTGAATACTTCGTCGTTGGAAAGGTTTGCGATGCATGTCAGTACGTCCGGATTGCGCCCGCGTAAGGTAAAACCCGCTTTGTCACTCATACGGCAATCTCCTGAGCCGTCGCTGCGAGCTCAACTACAGTCATCGGATGATAAGTTTTGGTCGGCGTAAAAATTTCATGTTTGTCAAGATGAGCGAAAAGAGTACCCTCCGCGCTGAAGGCCGATGACTGCGTGAGGCTATCGTAGCGAAAGTCCCGACGTTGGAATTTTCCCTTGCCCAGATAGCCCCATTCTGCAAAGAGGATCGGGGAACCGTCATGCGCACGCATTTTCATAGCGTCGCCGTGGACAAGGTTTTGCGAAAGCACGTATGATGCGGCACGATACAGATCGTCCGATGGATCGAGATTCAAGTACTCGGCAAAGATATCCAGCAGGTTCGCGCGGCACTCACTGATGTTGTCCGGCAGAAGTTCAATCCCATAAATGCACATCAGAGCAAGCAACGCGTAGTGTCGTTTTTCAAAATCGGACTTCCCGAATTTCAGCTCTACAGCAGCAAGTTTGCGTCGCAGAATCTGAACAAGGAAGTTTCCGCTCCCGCACGCCGGCTCCAAAAAGCGGGAATCAATACGCTCGGATTCGTCTTTGACGAGATCGAGCATCGCTTCGACCATCCACGCGGGAGTAAAGACCTCTCCGTGGTCAGCGATACGTTGTTTAGATTTGGTGAGGTTCATTAAATTTTATCAAAAAATCATTAGTTAAACTAACGACATTAATCACGGAATACAACGGGCTTTTTTTTTGGATTTTTCTAATATTACGTTTGCCTCCATGGCCGCTGCAGACCAGTCGCTAAAAGAAAAACCGTGCCTTAATAAGAACAAGATCGAGATGGATTTTGTAAATATGAATGCCGATGTAACCGAAATGCTTAATCGCGTATCAAAGAATACCCAAAAAACAGTATCCGAATTGCGCAATACAGAGATGGATCAACATAAAATGATTTCAGTGCTTAGTCGGTTGTTTCATAAAACGATTTAAACAGTACGATAAAGATTGGAATCATAACTGTTTTTGCTCTTTTTCTATCCTCATTTAACCCTTGTTGTGAGATTCATCTCCCAAGATTTATAGTTTCGCCAATCCTCATCATTTTGACGCGCATTCTCGTTGCATTCTTTTTTTTCATAACGTTCAAATCATCGGATCGCGCTGAATGCGATAGTTTCGTTTTCCCCTTACACGTCCGTCGGTACGCTTGATCCGGTACGTGCCGCGCCGACACTTGCCGCTACTACCGCACCGATCGCAATACATTGGGACAGCGTGAGGTATTCGTCGAGCAGCAAAAAACCGATCACCGCAGCGTACGCAGGTTCCATACTCATCAGTATGCCAAAAACTTTGGGAGGCATACGGCGTAGTGCTTCGATCTCAAAACTGAACGGAATCACCGAGGACAAAAACGCAACCACTAAAGCAAAAGGCAGTACGGGAATGATATTGAGCCACTGGGGTGCGTCGGCGATTTTGACGGGTATCAGCACCAAACTGCCTACGCACATCGCGATCGTGAGACCGACAGAGCCCGAAGTCGCACTGCCCAACTTCTCACCGAGTATGATGTACAAACCCCAGCATGCACCCGCCACCAGGGCCAATACAAAACCGACCGGGTCCACATGCCCGCTAAACGGATTGAGTAAGGCTATACCAAACGCGGCCAGCGCCACCCATACGAAGTCCAGCGCCCGGCGACTGTGCCAAAGCGCCACTGCTAAAGGACCGATAAATTCGATAGTGACGCACAAGCCGAGCGGCAAACGCTCCAGCGATAAATAATAGGTGACGCTCATTGCGACCAGCACGATGCCAAAAACAATACTAACCTGCCACTCGTGACGACGGATCGCTCGAAAAACCGGACGGACCATAATGAGCAGCATGATGGCAGCTAAGGTGACGCGCCAAAAAACTACCGTGATCGCACCAAATTCCGCAAAAAGGGATTTTGCAAGCGCGGCGCCCCACTGTACGCTGGTCATTGCACAAATAACCAAAAGAATCGGAGGAAAACGTTGGAGAAGTTTCATCGTTGTTTATGTTTTAGAGCGTTTGATATCTGACGTGTTTCTAAAGCCGTCATACCGGAATCATGCACGATCACATCGTGATCCCATCCGTAAGAGCGAGAAGCCCTGCAAGTGTACGTACTCACGCAACGTTTGTCAAAGGGAATATTACATGTATAGATTACGGGAATGACGTCCCGATTGAAAAGATACATCTATACCACAGCCGACAGGTTTTACTTTTTCAATTCTTAACAAAATTCATCAGCGCTACGAAACCGGCTTCTCGTACACACCTTTGATCAAAAGCCACACACCCAGCGGAATCTCGAAAAGCGCCATCGGAATCCACGTATATTGTGCCGTAGAACTTGAAATGAATCCTGCTAAACTAAGTGGCATGCTAAAAATTAGCAGTACCGATGCAATGACTCCCAACCATGCTAACATCGTCGGTATCATTTTTCCGCGCAACATCAGTCCGCAGAAAAATAAACTTCCGATGGCAAATAATGTCGCTGCGATCGTGACATTCCATTGACGAATTTTCTGCAAAAGCGATGCAAATGTTTGTACGGCGGCATTGCTTGTCACGACCTGATCCGATGAACTTAACCACAAAAGGCTCAACGTTGCTGTCATACCCAATACACCCAAAAAACTTTCTGCTAAACGAAATGCCAACCCCAAACGCGCAATATCCTGATCTTCATCGCGTGTAATGGCGTATTGCGTGATGGCCAAGGTTACAGCGACAATAATAACTACAAACGTTAGCAAAAAATTGATCCTGATACGTGCGGCATGCTCGGCCATCAGAATCATACGTTGAGTGATTTCGTCTGCAGTCGTCACACCGGCGATCATCATCATGGCAATCCCAATGATGATATACAAAAGAAATGCAGCTCCGGCAACACGGGCGTTGGTTTGACGTGTCATAAGTTTATCTCCAAGGATTATTCATACCTGATCAGTTTATTTGTTCGTCAACGATTCCCATGCATTCATATCCAATCCTTTGATCAATAGCCACAGGATCAGTACACCTTCACCGAGCATTCCGGGAATCATATTAAATGGATTTAGTGATCTGGCAAACTCGGGATGAATAAATGTCAACCAACCGACGCCGGCAAACATCATAAGTGCACCTACGATCTTGGGAAGATACATCGAACGGAATATCAAATAACCGAGTATGAAACAATGACCACCAAAAAAAACTAAGGATTGTATGTAGATCGTCGCTGCTAATCCAAACAGACTCACGATGCATCCGGAAACCCCGAATAGCGCCGCTGTCAACGACATTGTTTTGTTTATCGGACGGAGAAGATAAAAAAATAAAATCGAAACTACGATGTAACATACGGATGCCGTTTTATCCAATACGAAGCCGGTCGTCGTATTTCTAAAAGCCAATGATACCGAACCCATCAGAAATACCAGCAGCCAAAAAAATCCGGCCCATCGTGCTTGATGTTGCGGTGATGATAAATATCTCATTGTTGGCATAGGCTTACTTTCCATTTTTTTAACTACCGTTTATTACCGATCATCAATGTTGGTATCCGGTTTATAAAATCGTCTGAGCAGCCTCCGGTATTCTTAATCTCTTGAACAACAACCAAAAGCCTAACGTTATTTCAAAAATCACCATCGGAGAGTCGAACCACATGGGGTGAACCGTATTCTGAAAATCCGGATAAACGAGAAACACAAAAGCGCAGAATACGCACCATAAAGACGATACGATGCCGAAAACAGCCAAACCTTTCGGAATATATTTTGACTTAAACCAAAGGTAGCTGCAAATCGTTGACGCTATGGTCCAGAACGGTAATCCGATATAGTAAGCGTTGTAACCGGCATCAAGGTGATGGCGCGCCAAAGCTTGGATTTGCTCTACTTCGAAAACATTCAAATACGGTTTTCCGCTCAAGAGTTGTAACGCAGCAAGCATATTGAGGGCAGTAATACACCACATCACCATCACTACCGATCTGAAAAAAGCCGCAATTAAAGCCAGAATAAAATTGACGGGTTTGAGAATCACATAAATCGCCGTGAGAAGTATGCCGATCGTTGCGCCATAGAGCAAATTGCAGGCAACATTTAGTCTGAATAATGTTTCATGCGCCGTAATATTTCGTGCGGTTTCTACCGCATTGCCAGGAATGCTAAGACGAAAACTGATACCATAATTTGCAAGTACGACGATCACCATTGCAAAAAGGAAGGTGAAACCAGCCACTTTTGCAGCTTTGTTTTGCATTCCATCGTTATTTACGGAGAGCATTATTCTCCTCCCGATTTACGCGATTGTTTGTTACTCAGTTTTTTATTTTCTCTCGGGCTTCATCCGATTTGGAACCGGAGGGAACCAGAGCTATGTAGCGCCGATACTGCGCTTTCGCTTCTTCTATCATGTTTTTCTTTTCGTAGCACTGCGCAAGATTGAATACCGACGCTGAAAACGTTGGATCCAGTGCGACGGCTTTTTTAAAACTTTCGATGGCTTCGTCTAATTGGTTATTCGCGATAAAGCCGTCACCAAGACTATCAAATGAATTGGCATTCGTCGGATCCACTTCGGTCAATTTTTGGAATTGTTTCACCGCATCAGCAGGACGTTTTAGTTTCACGTAAAGATAACCCAACTGATGATAAGCGCCGGGAAGCGACGGATCGGCCGCTATAGCTTTGAAAAAATAATTTTCGGCAGACGCATCGTCTTTTTCATTGGTTGCGATCTGCGCATACGCTATGTACCCCCGCGCAGCATTATACTTGACCAGCGCTCCCGCTTGCGCCTTAGCTTTTTCGATACTACCACCCATAAATCCGGGCGCCATGATGTAAAATTGAATTAGATTATAACGCGCATCCACGTGTGTCGGTTCAAGTTCGATTGTTTTTTCCAATTGATTGCGGATTTTTGTCGCCAGATAGGCTTGCTTAATGGGGTTACTGCGCATGGCTCTGACTCCCAGAACGCCGGAATATAAAAAGTGGTATTGCGCGTTGGACTCGTCGTTTTCCGTGGCCGTCTCGAGAAGTTCACTCGCTTTGTCAAGATCACCGACATAGCGCCAATAAATCATACCCAAGTAATAGTTGGCCTCAGCGTTTTTTTCATTCCCATTGAGAATTCCTTCGAATATGGGTTTGGCTTCGCTATACCGCTTATTTTTAAATAATTCGCGACCCCGTTCGATATCCGATTGTGCAGTAACCACAGTGATTCCGGAGAGCAGCAGGAGTCCAAACAAATACAACCAAGAGCTGGTAACTTTGAAGTTCACGACGATTTCCTTTCGATGATTATTCGTAATTATTCGTTGAATATCTTACGAAAGCCGCATGAAAATGTTTTATTCCGTTCTCAATCCTTCTACGGGATTCGATTTCAGAATACGGTGTATCTGAATCAAAAGCGACAACGCCAGAACAAGAACCAGTGCAAGCGCAGCAATGAAAACACCGGTATAGCTGACGGGCATGTGATACGGGTATGAAGCGACAAGCAAATGCGTTGCAAACAAATAACTCAATGGCATGCCAACTAATAGCGCTGCACCGTAAAGCAGCGTATAAGGACGCGAAAGAAGAGCCGATATCGAAAAAGCTTCGGCGCCAAGTACTTTGCGAATGCTGAACTCTTTTATACGCCCCGTAACATTATAGGTGATAAGGCCATACAGACCGAGTCCTGCCATAGCCACTGCAAAAAAAGCAAATATGCGCCAAACCAATCCATGAATTCCGATCGTTTCATAATACCGGCCCCAAACATCTTCCTGATAACCGCCATCAAAGGGTATTTCAGGAAACAGGGATGACCAATGATTTTTTAAAATGCGATACATCTCAGGCTGTGTACCCGGCCGCACTTTAACGGACAGAAAACGCGTAATGTCCGGTGAGGCAACGCGAAATAATGTCGGCCGTATTGCCGAAGAAAAGTCGTACACGTGGATGTCCTGTGTTACGCCGATCACGCTATACTCCGTACTATCAATACGTAATTTATGGCCGATGGGATTTTCTAAATTTAAGTGCTTCACCATGGTCTCATTGATCACGATACTGCGCTGATCGGCTTGGGCTTCGTCAGGAAAATATCGGCCTCTGCTGATGGGAATTCCCATGGTCTGAAAATAATGCGCATCAACAAATAATTGATCCACCTCATAAGCTCGTTCCGGTCTCTGAATAAGCGTAGTCACGTGTTTTTTGCCGAGGTGGTGTGTCGAGCCCGAAATCGAGAGTACATTAGGTTCTTGTAATAACTTAGACCGTAATTGTTCAAATGCGGATCGGTCTGGAACGGCAGTGTATAATACTTCACGATTTTCATATCCCCAACTGCGGTTCGACAAAAAATCAGTATTCCGCGTGAAATCAACGGCACAGGTCATAAACATGCATGCCAGTACCAACTGGATGGACAGGAGTACTTTAGTGAGAGGATTATTTTTACCAAACCGCACAGAGCCTTTCAGAATACCGGCAGCATGAAACCGTGAAATATACAACGCAGGATAAATGCCCGATGCGATACTCGTGACTACTAAAACGACCGCCAAAAAAATCCAAAGCTTGGGATCTAAAAATTCGAAGCCCATACTGAAATGCCAGAGATATTCGAATCCCGGAATAAAAATATGTGTCGCGAGAATATAGCCGCCAATCATGGCGAACAATGTGATTACCAAATTTTCAGCTAAAAACTGTACGGAGATAACACTGCGCGTGGCGCCGATAGATTTTCTAATACCGATCTCTTTCAATCGTTTGGCAGCGGATACGATCGCAATGTTGATATAGTTAAAGCATGCTAATGCCAGCATCAATAAAGTGATCGCCGTGAGATAATAGATAGTAGTGTAGTTATCTTCCGTACTGCGGGAAATATCGTCTCGGATTCGGTGCGCACGCTGATGAAGCGTAGCCAAAGGTTCAAAAACAAATGATGTGATAGCCCAGTCGCGGGAAGCGGCAGCATTATGCGCGTTTTGATATGCCGCCATGTTTCGCTGTACTATGGAAACATCTTCCGGATGTTCGATGCGTACCAGTGTTGCCTGTACCATAGTTTTCCAATCCGTCACATCGTATGAAGGATCAGCCGATTGGAGGTTTTCAAAGCGAACCAGAAAATGAAAACTGATCGTACGTGCTTTCGGAAAGGCTTCGGCGACACCACCGACGGTAAAAAGTCCGCTGCGCTCCCCGTCAAACTTGATCAGCATGGTTTTACCGACGGGGTTTTCCGATCCGAAATATTTGACGGCCATTTCTTCACTCAGAATGATGCTATTCATATCCCGTAGCGCATTAGTCTGTCCCCATTTAAGCGGAAACGTCAGCATTTCCAAAAATTCCGGATCGACAAAACGCAGACGTTCATTAAACACCAGATCACCGTATTTGATAATTACATTTCGATCTTCGACGCGACAGGTTTGTTTTATCTGCGGAAAATCTTTTCGGAGTACGGCGCCGAGCGGAGCCGGCGAACGGCCAAACTGCTGATCGGATCCGTCCCTATTGGCATAAAACGTGGTGAGATACACTTCATTTTTATGTGTATGAAACTGATCCATACTATAAGTCCAGCGCGAAAAAGCGTACGTGAAAATACAAATCCCGATCGCCGCCGAAAGCCCGAAAATATTGATAAACGACTGAAACGGCTGACGCATCAGACTACGGAATGAGATTTTGAAATAATTACGAAACATCGCCGGGTGATGCTGGATATGAAATGAACCGATGTGTCTGAGAAGGGACGGCCTGACAAGCGTTAACGCATTCCATATAAAATACATCCGGGCTTTGAACGCCGACATTTGTTCGATATCGTCGGCAAAAAGTTCTTCCAGATCGCCTTCTATTTCTTCGAGGTATTCTTTTTTTAGAAGAAATCGCAGTACAGTGATCGGCCAACGCGGCGGTTGAATGGATTCGGGTGTATGCATATTTACCTCACGTATGAACAAGTCGGGGCATGGAATTCCACAGCCCGGCCCGAATGGATTTGAGTTCCGATAACACGCGGTGTGCTGCCGGAGTCGCCGTATAAATACGTTTACGTTTACCGCCTCGTTTCTGCGTAGGCTCACCAAATACGGAAGTGAGATAACCTTTCTCCTCCATCCGCTTTAGAGCGGATTGGATCGAACCGACGCTCAATGTTTCGTTCAGGCGTTCTTCCAGTTCTCGTTTTATTTCCACACCGTAGGCATCCTTGCGCAATGCGATCACGGTAAGCAATACCAATTCTTCAAATTCGCCGAGTTTCGTTTTTTTCATGATGTTAATGTCTTTATATTATTCGCAATTGCAGACAATATAAATATACAATATCGAATTGCAATATATTATTCGTAATTGCAGTTAAAATGTTTCAAAAATTATTTTCTCGTTTTACAGATGCACAGATTTTAAGTTGTTTTCAAAATTTAGCCGATTGCTTTAATTATTCTTATAGAGGCGACGTGAAAACCTGTGCGAATTCATAGATATAAATACTGATACAGATCGTCATACGACTTATAAATAATAATTTTATTCAGAACCAAAATAAATAAGCGAAAAACACACCGATCTATTGTTTTTATAGTGTTTACATGTTTTTTATTTTATATTAGGATTAAGGACTCTTTTATATGATTTATATCATTTTTACCTCTTACTTATTTACATACTTTCGATTGTTATTACTCTTCCATTACCATTCATATCGAAATTAAAATCGTTAAGCATACATACCATATAAGATAGATGTATCATGCCTGTTAAAAGTTATTTAGCATATCCGATGCAAGATCAACGCGAAGCGCTTGCCCAAGCGCTGAAAGAATTGCCAAACTGCGAAATAGTTCCATCGGATAATTACGATGTTTTTGTCATCGTAACCGATACATCCGATGATGCGCAAGAAAAAGAAATAGAAGAAAAATTACTTAAAATCGAAAGCATCCGGTTTCTGAGTTTGGTTTCCGGATACGAAGACCGCACCACTACGAATACGAATATGCAAGGAGGCTTGGCATGAACCGCCGGGAACTGCTGAAGCACATGGCTACTGTCGCTGCTATGTCCGCAGCCGCATCGTTTTTTCCGGGAATTGTATTTTCCGGCGAACAAGGTATCGAACGTTTTTTGCCGGATGAAAAATTGGACTGGAAAAAATCGCCTTGCCGTTTTTGCGGAACGGGTTGCGGGCTTCTGATCGGTATTCAAAACGGTAAAGCCGTCGCTGTCAAAGGCGACCCGGCCAGCGCCGTCAATCGCGGCTTATGCTGCATCAAAGGTTATCACTCTGTGATGGCGTTGTACGCCAAAGACCGCCTTACCAAACCGCTCATCCGGAAAAACGGACAGCTTGTCGAAACTACAATGAAAGAAGCGCTCGATCTCATCGCGCAAAAGATGAATGAATGCATTGACAAAAACGGTAAAGATTCGGTGGCCATTTACGGTTCCGGTCAGTGGACCGTACCGGATGGTTATGTCGCCTCCAAATTTATGAAAGGCGGTATCGGCACCAATAATCTTGAGTGCAACGCACGTCTGTGTATGGCCAGCGCCGTAACCGGTTTTATGACGACATTCGGTCAGGATGAACCGATGGGTTGCTATGAAGACATTGATCATGCCGATGTGTACATCCTCTGGGGCAACAATATGGCCGAAATGCATCCGGTGCTTTTTTCCCGAATGCTTGATAACCGCCTCCGCCGCGGCGCCAAAATTATTGATTTCGCCACACGTACCACACGTACCAGTATGGCCGCCGATAAATCAATCTTATTCAAACCGCAAACCGATCTTGCTGTCGCCAATGCCATCGCCTACGAACTGATACGCACAGGCCGTATCAATCAGAATTTTATTCAAAAACACACGACGTTCAAAAAGGGTAAAACGCAAATAGGATATGGTTTAGAAGATAAGTTTGCATTCCAAGATGAACCGCAGGGTGCTTCGTTGGAGGAATACAAAAAATTTCTTGAAGACTATAAACCCGAAATCGTAGAAAAAGTTTCCGGGGTTTCGGCATCCGATATTCGTTATCTGGCGTCATTCTATGGCAATGCCAATAAAAAGGTTACCAGTTTTTGGTGTATGGGAATGAATCAACATACACGCGGCACATGGATTCAAAACCTCGTTTATAACATTCATTTGCTGACAGGAAAAATATCTACGCCGGGAAACAGTCCCTTCTCGCTCACCGGCCAGCCCAGCGCCTGCGGTACGGCCCGTGAAGTCGGTTGTTTTACACATCGTTTGCCGCACGGCGAAGTAACCAATGAAAAAGACCGTCAACACGCGGCTGAAATCTGGAAAGTTCCCGTTGAAAAAATCCCTGCCAAACCTACATATCACACCGTTGAAATGTTTCGCGCTCTGGATCGCGGGGATATCCGTTTTATGTGGATACAGGTTACCAATCCGATGGTGACCATGCCCAAACTGAAACGTTATCGCGACGGTGCCAAAAAAGAAGATCGTTTTATCGTCGTCTCCGACGTCTATCCGACGCCGACCACCGACATCGCCGATGTGATTTTGCCCAGCGCCATGTGGATTGAACGCGAAGGCATGTTTGGTAACTCCGAACGACGCACGCAGCATTTCGAACAAATGCTGCAACCTCCGGGCGAATGCATTGCGGATGCATGGGCGATGATCGAAGTAGCTCGTCGGCTCGGTTACGGCGCGTTGTTTCCGTGGGATTCGAAAAACTATGTTGAAGAAATATGGAAAGAATATACGCAGTTTCATCACGGTAAAGATCACGAGATGGCTACGTACGAAATGCTCAAAGCCAATCCCGGCGTTCTTTGGCCATGTCCCGAGGGCAAAGAAACGAAGTGGCGTTACCATGCCGCCTACGATCCTGCAGCCAAAGGCGATGCGTGGGATTTTTACGGCAAACCTGAAGGCAAAGCTTGGATATGGATTCGACCGTATGAACCGCCGCCGGAAATGCCGGACGATGATTACCCGTACTGGCTCAATACAGGGCGCGTTTTGGAACATTGGCACTCCGGTTCGATGACACGCCGCATCCCTGTATTGCATCAGGCCGTTCCTTCTTCCTACGTGGAACTCAATCCCGACGATGCCAAAGAACTTGGTATTCGTCATGGCGACAAAGTGCGCCTGACATCGCGTCGTGGCAGCATCGTTATGAGTGCTTCGATCAATGAACGTGGTGTCCCTCCGCACGGCATGGTATTCGTTCCGTTTTTTGACGAGTCCCACCTTATCAACGAATTAACTCTGGATGCCTTTTGTCCTATTTCGCGGCAGCCGGATTTCAAAAAATGCGCCGTAAAGGTGGAAAGAGCATGAACCTCAAGAAGCTTTTGCTCCCTGAAAACCGCGTGATCTTTATCTCACTGAGCGCGCTTCTGATGCTGTGCGTCATCGTGATCGTGGGACAAAGCGTCATCCAGTCCGGAGCGGAAGCCTACACACCTTCGGTAAAAACACCGGGCGAAGCGGTGCTTCCGGATGAAGCCGGTGTTTTTAAACAAAGCGATCAGGCGCTTTATTATCTTGAGACACTCCATCAACAGGGTTCTCGCACACTTGCTGCGTTTTATGAGCGCCGGGCGTTTGACGGTGCGCCGCCGGTAATACCTCACGAAGTGACAGATGAACGCAGTGTCGGTGGTAACACCTGCTTGCAATGTCATGAAAACGGCGGCTTTGTACCCAAGTTTAACGCTTATGCTCCGGTATCGCCGCACCCGCAGTTTTTGAGCTGTCGTCAGTGTCACGTACCGGTTACGACGCGCAACGTATTTCGCGCATCGGGATTTACGCCGGTGAAACCGCCGGCTATCAATCGTTCCGCTCTGACCGGTGCACCGCCGCAAATACCGCATGACCTTCAGATGCGGGAAAATTGTCTGGCGTGTCACGGTGGGCCGGCCTCCGTTCGCGAAATACGTACACCGCATCCGGATCGCGTCAACTGCCGCCAATGTCATGGAGCTATCGAAGATAATACCGCCTGGATCCGTCCGGCGCCAACTCCGTAATCGCTTAACAAAAAAATTATGCGACAACACATGTTGTTTTCTGCGAATACGCGCATTTCCGAAATTCTACGCACTATGACCAGTGCTTGTTTGGTTGTAATTTTTGTTTCTTGCGGGCACGATCACACACAAGGCCTTTTGGAAAAACTAGATACCGCGCCCGCATGGTCGGATTCGGCCTATATGCATGTCCCTCCGACCACAGATACCTCGGCTTTGCATGCCGTACCACTTGTAGAACGACCTCTGTATGTCGTACCCCGCACGCCGCTAATCAAAAAATATCCCTGTACGGAATGCCATACCAAGGCTTTGGGACAGATGAAATCTAGCGATCCCTCGGGCCGAAAAGCGCACTGGGATAAAAACCTACAGCATGCGACGACCAACGTTCTGCAATGCACTGTTTGTCACGATGAACGAAATTTGAATAACCTGCGCAGCATCACCGGTGCAGTCATCGCTTTTAACGATAGTTATCAGTTGTGCCAACAATGTCATTCGCGTCAATTCAACGATTGGCAGGGCGGTGCACACGGCAAACGTGTCGGCGGTTGGGCGCCTCCGCGCACCGTAGCGTTATGTGTCGAATGCCACAATCCGCATCAGCCGCGTTGGGATATACGTTGGCCGGCGCAGCCCAGTCTGACGATGCAACGATTGATCAAATAATTTTATAACGGATACAGCATGTCACATTGCCAATGCCAACATACGCCGGATCCGCGCCGAGAAGGTCTGCGTGATTTACTTGCAGAAAATGTTCTCTCCGACTGGCTCAAACGAGACACCGAATGGGACTATCTGCGTGCGACGCCGTCGCTCGAAAATGTCATGCGCTGGAGTCAGTACCGCGATGACCATACGTCGGTACGACCTGATCCCAAAGCAACAGCCGCTGATCACGTGTTAGAACAATCCATGGATCGCCGTTCTGCCTTACAAAATATGGCCGCGGCATTCGTCGCCGGCTTAGGATTACTGCAAACCGCCTGCAATCCGCTTGCTCCGGCAGAAGATCGTGAAAAAGCACAACTGGCGTGGGATGATTATTTTCAGGGCAATTTTCGGATGATGAGTGACGCGGAAAAAAGAGAGGCCGTTAGCCGTCTGGAACGCATGTATGAAATGCATACCGGAAAACACGCACACATTTCCGATCAGGGCCCGATTCCCGGCGTACTTTACGGTTATGCATTCAATATTTCCAAGTGTCGCGGTTATCTGGAGTGTATCCGCGGATGCATCAAAGAAAATAATCAGGATCGCCGTTCCGGTATGCAGTACATCACCGTGCACGAACATAAAAAGGGCCGGATGGACTTTAGCGATGCACCGGACAATTTTTATCACGAAGTCCCGATGGAAGGTCATTTTTATATCGGCACGCAATGCATGCACTGCGAAAACCCGCCCTGTGTGGACGTTTGCCCTGTTCAAGCAACATGGAAAGAACAAGACGGCATCGTCGTAGTGGACTATAACTGGTGCATCGGTTGCCGCTATTGCGCCGCAGCGTGCCCTTATGATGCGCGCCGTTTTAACTGGCAGGATCCGGTCGTACCGGAAAATGAGGTCAATCTTAATCAACACTATCTCGGTAACCGCCTTCGCAAAAAAGGCGTGATGGAAAAATGCACGTTTTGCATTCAGCGTACCCGTAACGGGAAAAATCCGGCTTGCGTCGAAGCATGCCCCACCGGCGCACGTATCTTTGGTAATTTGCTCGACCCTTCCAGCGAAATCCGCTGGGTTCTTGCCAATAAAAAAGTATTTCGACTAAAAGAAGATTTGGGAACCGAACCCAAATTCTGGTACTTCATGGATTAGACTATGGAACATCTTGTTACGCCTGATCTGCCGCATCAAGCGGGAAAAATAACCGATGACATCCGTCCCGTCATCGCGCGTTCGTTTATTCGCGACGCGTTTGACAGCATCACACGCGGGAGGCCCGGTTATCATATCTGGATGGGCATACTGACATTTTTTATGTTGGCCGGCGCCTATGCTTACTCCGTGCAGTTAAGCGAAGGCTTGGCCGTCACGGGTATGAACGATCGCGTGAGTTGGGGTTTTTATATTTCCAATTTCACCTTTCTTGTCGGTGTGGCGGCGGCCGCGGTGATGCTGGTGTTACCGACGTACATTCTCAAGGATGTTGATTTTTCTAAAGCCGTCCTGATCGGTGAAGGTCTCGCCGTTTCGGCGCTGATCATGTGTCTTGCTTTTGTGACAGTTGACCTCGGCGGCCCGGGTCGTGCATGGCACTTGATCCCCGGCATCGGTCGCTTCAACTGGCCAAGCTCAATGCTTACGTGGGACGTACTTGTACTCAACGGTTATTTATTTCTCAATCTTACAATCCCGTTTTACATTCTGATGTGCCATTATCAGGGAAAGCATCCCAATCCCAAAGTTTATGTACCCGGTGTCATTATCAGCGTATTCTGGGCGTTCTGTATTCACTTAGTTACGGCATTTCTGTACGCCGGTTTGCCGGCGCGACCGTTTTGGAATTCATCGCTTTTAGGTCCGCGATTTTTGGCGTCGGCTTTTGCGGCCGGTCCGGCGCTAATCATCATTGTTTTATCCGTCATTCGCCGCTATACGACATATAAGGTTGAAAATGTAACACTGGGAAAAATAGCACTGATCGTAACCGTCGCCGCACAAATCAATTTGATCATGCTCGGTTCCGAACTTTTTAAGGAATTTTACAAACCGACGCATCACAGCGAAAGCGCCGTCTATCTGTTCTTCGGATTACATGGTTTCGGTGCGCTAAAGCCGTGGATATGGACAGCCATCGGATTAAATCTTATTGCTACCGCCATTCTTACACTGAATCCGTTACGCAGTAATCACAAATGGCTTTTGCCCGCATGCGCTTTGCTTTTTCTAAGCATCTGGATCGAAAAAGGAATGGGTTTGATCATTCCGGGATTTATTCCCGGACCGTGGGGTAAAATCGTCGAATATGCTCCGACGTGGGTTGAAATTTTCGTCGCGCTCGGTATTTGGGCGATGGGCATGTTTATTTTTACATTGCTCGTCAAGATCGCTATTCCCATCGAAACCGGTGTTCTGCGATATCAGCCTGCGAAACCTTCACAAACCAAAAATTAAACGTATGCCACGCGTTACAAAAAAGAATACACCAAAACGTGCTATCCCAAAACGTTTCCAGCGTTTTCTGAAGGAGTATCCCGAAGTCGGTAAAGCCTATTCGGCATTGAGTCATGCCGTACAAGATGCCGGCCCGCTAAATGAAAAAACCCGAACGTTGATCAAGATCGGTATTTCTGCTGGTTCGCGTCAGGAAGGAGCGCTCCATTCCCATGTACGCAAAGCGCTTGATGCAGGCGCTACGCCGGAAGAAATTCGCCACACCATTCTCCAATGCCTTCCTACCATCGGTTTTCCAGGCATGATGGCCGCCATGAGCTGGGCGGATGATATTTTGAACGGATAAGCCTATCAAAAAAACTTCGCCGAAATCCGTTCCGCACCAACTTTGCTTCTTTATTTTCATCATGATTTTTTGATCTAATGTTTTATTATGTGGCTTCAAAAATTTGCCACTCAAACAGAATCCAATCCAACCCTTAAACTACTCTAATCTCAATTGCCTGCCTCTTTGCAGTAAACATCAAAGCGCAAAAATACTTTACTATGTCGTAACGGTATGGCACTGCACTTGATTATCTGAAAAACTATCCTCAGATTCCTCCAAAAACAAAGGGAAAAAGAATGCCCGGCACCGTACGCATTGAAGTTTTGACAAGCGAAGTTTTGCAAAACAACCCGCTCAATGATCCGCACCAGCGCAAATTGGTCGTGTATTTGCCGCCTTCCTATATGACAGACCCCAGCCGGCGGTTCCCGGTTATTTACCTCTTGAGCGGATTTATGGGCTACGGTACGATGATGCTGTCACCGCAAGCCTGGGGTTATGCGATAGACGAACGTTGTGATAAACTCATCGCCGAACACGCGATGGAAGAATGCATCGTCGTCATGCCGGATTGTTTTACCCGTTGGGGCGGTGCGCAGTATATGAATTCGCCCGCCACCGGCAATTATGAAGATTATATCATTCGCGAAATCATCCCGTACATAGATCGTACATTTAGCACACAGACCGAGCGAAATCACCGGGGTATCATGGGCAAATCCAGCGGCGGATTTGGTGCGCTACGTCTTGCCGTAAACTACCCGGAATTATTTTCCGCTTTTTTTTGCAGCGCCGGCGATATGTATTTCGAATACGGATACAAACCCGATATTCCCAAAACCTACAATGCACTGTATAAAACCGGTGGCCTGGACGGATTTTTAAAAAAATTTTTTGAAGCCCCAAAAAAATCCGGCGAACAGATCACGGCTATCAATATCATCGCCATGGCGGCGGCTTATTCGCCGCAAGCATCCGAACCTTACGGTATCGAATTGCCTTTTGATCTGCAAACCGGCGCGCTCAAAGAGACCGTATGGCAACGCTGGCTCGCCCACGATCCGGTTTTTTGCGTGGATCAAAAAGCCTGGCGCGAGAATCTTTCTAAGATCAATCATGTTTTTTTAGATTGTGGTGCCCGTGATGAATACCATCTTCACATCGGTGCGCGTATATTTACGGATAAACTTCGTAACTATAGTATCCCGCATTGGTATGAAGAATTTGACGACGGCCACATGGGTACAAGTTATCGTTATGACGTATCACTTTCCAAATTAAGCCGGAGTATTGCATGAAATCATTGTTTTTTATTTTTGTTTTTGGCTTTTCCGGCTTGGTATCCGCGCAATCACTGCCGGTAACATTGTGGCTGGATGTACAAATCCAAGAACCGCTCGCATCCGACTCCAATGCATGGACGGCACGGGCGCTCCACCGTTCTCTGGCACCCGCCTTGGATAAATCCTCTTATTTCAAAATCCATCCGTCCGCAAACGGAGCACCCGAATATTATGACGGCGTCATCCGTGTCGTGTGCGGTTATGAAAAAAATGAACTTCGCTTTCAGATGACCGTGCGCGATACACTGCATAGCCTTCAAAAAGATTTTTCATATAAAACCAAACCGGGACAACTTCGTGCGACGCATGAAAAAATGATGACCGATATTTTTTCATCCTTTAATATCGCCGATAAAAAAGCCCTCGAAACGGTAAAAAAAGATTTACAAAATATTCGCTCCGATGAAGCGTACACGATGCTTCAGCAAGCGTTTGCCGCATGGTCGGATACGCGAACCGCAGACAGCTGGATACAAAAAGCGTTACAAAAGGAACCGCGCGCTTCGCTCTTGTACGAACGCGCCGGTGAATTGGCCGCGGCGCGCAACGAATACGATGCCGCCATTAGTTATTATCACAAAACTCTCGAGCTGGATTCGGCGCGCTTTTATATCTATCGAAAAATAGCGGATGTGCACTACGATCATAAAAACAATCTCAAGTCGGCAAAGGCTAATTATTTTGAAGCCACGCACCGCGATCCGACAGACGCTGCAAGTTGGTTACAATTGGGTTACTGCGCTTATCTGGAAAAAGATTATACGATTGCACGTAACTACGCCAATAAAGCCGTCGAAGTATGGCAGAAAAAATTCGGTAAAACCGTTTACCGGGAAACCGCTACGGCATGGAATCTGATCGGTAATGTCGCGGTCGCCGAACGTGATACAGCCGGTGCGCGCGAATATTTCGAAAAAGCAACGAACACCAATCCGTATGATATCATGGCGCGCAAAAACCTGGCGCGTTTATACGAATTTGACCGCCGCTGGGACAAAGCCGTATCCATGTACGGTCAGGTATTAACTCTGGAATCGCAAGACATCACCGCGCGATTATCCTTGGCCAATCTCATGTATCAGAAAAAACGGTATGTTGACGCCGCACGGTATTATGTCAGTGCCGTGATGATAAAACCCGAGTCAGAAAACCAACGTGAGAATCCGATACAAATCCTGCAGTGGATGTCCGCCAACCGCAAAGACATCAAACCTCTGCAAACACTGATGGATTCCGTAGATGAACGCATTCTTGACGACGCCACCGATCCCAAAAAGCAGTTCGAACTGCGCATCACTTCCGGTTATGTATATTTGTATTATTTGCAAAAACCCACCGAAGCCATCCATGAATTCAAATCCGCGCAATCGTTGAACCCGCGCGCATACCGGTTGGACTACTACCTCGGTGAAGCCTATTTTCAGGTCGGCTCGTATGATCTTGCATTACCTTTCCTGCGCCGCTATGCCGAGCATGCCGAAGACAGCTATACCTACGCCAAAGTATTTTTGCTGCTCGCCAAAACGCTTAACAAGCTCAAGCGGTACGAAGAAGCGCAAATCGAAATCATCAAAAGCATTCGTGTATACCCCAATGCCGAATCGTATTACGTTCAAGGTATCGCGTTTCGCGGCACACAAAACAACGAAGAAGCTGTTCGCGCATTTGAACGGGCCGTCAAAGTATTTCCCAACTACACACAGGCGCATTACGAATTAGGCCGCGCCCACATGGCGCTTCGCAAATACGACAAAGCGCTCCCGGAGCTACAAAAAGCGGTCGAACTGGATTCGTCCAACTATCAGTACCGCCAGACTCTCGCACGCTGGTACAGCACGCTCGAGCGATGGGAAGAGGCCGATGCGACGCTGGCTGCGACGGAGCGACGAATGTTAAGCGCCGGTGTCAAAGACCCCACGGTGTATGAAGATTGGGGCGAGCAGTATTTTCAGCAAAAGAAATACGATGTTGCCTCGCAAAAATATACTCTCGCCTACGGCGCCGATACGACGACGATCCAGGCTTGTTTTCGATTGGCCAGTATCGCCGCATCCCAGCATGACGGCACGTCCGCCCTGCGATGGCTGAGTCGTGCTTTCAGAAATCGTTTTGTGGACTTTAACGCGTTGCTCAAGGATAAAAACTTTAACGCCTTGCGTCAGACTCCCGAATATGTCGAACTGGTCGGCACCTATGAACGCGCTTACAACGAAGAAGTACAGAAAAAAATAAATTTGACCCGATAGGAGATGCGGTGGAATCTTCACACGAAACCGAAAAAATAGTATTGGATGATGACGCTTCGACAGAAGCCGTGCGTACGCAGTTTGGCCGCCTGTACAATATCATGCGTGAGTTGCGTGCCAAATGCCCTTGGGATAAAGAACAAACGCACGCCTCACTGCGACAGTACCTTTTGGAAGAAGCCTACGAGACCCTCGAAGCCTTAGATGAAAATAATTATACCGAGCTGCGCAAAGAAATGGGCGATCTCATGCTGCAAATTCTTTTTCATTCGCGCATTGCCTCCGAAAACAATCATTTCGATCTGGTGGATGTATTGCGAACCATCAACGATAAACTGATTCGCCGCCATCCGCACGTATTCGGTGACATCGAAGCCAAAACCGCCGATAAAGTGCTGGAGAATTGGGAACAGATCAAACTCAAAGAAGCCGGCCGCACCTCGGTATTGGACGGTGTGCCCAAAGTTTTACCCGCACTGGTACGGGCGTATCGCGTACAGGAAAAAGCCTCACGTGTCGGTTTTGACTGGGGTCACGTGGACGAAGTATGGAAAAAAGTACACGAAGAAGTAAAAGAATTAGAAGAAGCCGCACGATCCGGACAACTTCAAAAAATGGAAGATGAGCTCGGTGACGTACTTTTTTCCGTCGTTAATCTCGCACGTTTTATGCCCATCAATCCCGAAGATGCGCTCCGCGGTACGATCGAAAAATTTACCCGCCGTTTTCAATATGTCGAACGGAAGTATGCCGAAAATCAAAAGGATATGAAAACCGCTACGCTCGAAGAAATGGACCAATATTGGGATGAAGCGAAACGACTCGGCTACTGAGATGAACCTTCCATTTTAAAAACACGAAATTTTATCAACGCATGCATCATTCTACTTTTTCTCCCGATCGCGAATTCCTTGTTACCGACGAGGACACACTAAAAAAATTATACGGCACGCCCAGCGAAGCATCGCTCGCTAAAGAAACCGATTACATTCATCCGCATTATCGCCGATTTATCGAGGTGTCGCCTTTTTTTGTATTAGCGACCTCCGGCCCGGACGGGCCTGATGCGTCACCGCGCGGGGATAAACCGGGTTTTGTGACTGTAGAAAATGAAAAAACACTTTTGATACCGGATCGCCGCGGCAATAATCGCATGGACAGCCTGCGTAATATCATTCACAATCCTTCCGTAGCGCTTTTTTTTCTGATACCGGGTATCGGCGAATCGCTTCGTGTCAACGGGCGCGCACAGATTACCGTCGATCCGGCATGGCGATCACGATTTGAAATGGAAAACAAACTTCCGGCGACCGTTTTAATCGTTCACGTCGAAAAAGTATTTTTCCAATGCGCCCGCGCCATCCAACGTTCCGGCCTGTGGGATCCGTCTTTGCATATCACCCGCGATCAACTCCCCAGCACGGGTACTATTTTGGAAGACTTGAGTGCGCAACGCATTACCGCCTCGGAGTATGACCGGGACTTGTATGGGCGCCAGAAAAATACGTTGTATTAATATCGAAGCATGAATACGGAACCGCACATCGAATCGCATTTGATCGTCGAAACGCCCGAAAATATTTTTTTGGAGTTCGAATTGGCCGGCCTTGGCTCTCGTTTTTTAGCGTATTTGATTGATACGGCCATGCAGGCGATTTTTTTTATTATTTTGGTTTATGTTTTAGCCATAGCTTTCGCGTTTATCGGCGGCTTGTTACATATCGAAGAAATTTCCGATGGATGGCGCAATGCACTTTTGGCCATCGGTATTTTCTTGCTTTATGAAGGATATTTTATTTTTTTTGAAACCGTCTGGCGCGGACAGACGATCGGAAAAAAAATCCTCCGCCTCCGCGTCGTCAAAGATGAAGGATACCCGATCACTTTCATGGATGCAGCTATTCGCAATCTGATGCGCATCGCCGATGCTTTGCCCACATGGTTTTATTTTCCCAGTTACGGGCTCGGCAGCGCGGTTTTGATCGGTAATCCGCAAGGTAAACGGCTTGGCGATTTTGCCGCCGGAACATTGGTGATCAAAGAACGTACAACGACCGGATTTGAAAACTTCGGGTTGCTGCATCTCAATCCCGAAATGGTTCGGGGTATCACGCTGCCCAATCTGAACCGGATCAACGATGATGAGTATTTTGTGCTGCGCTCTTTTTTTTACAGAAAAAACGCATTCGAACCGATGCGTCGAATGGCGCTCGCCAAAACAATTGCGGCACATTTTCGTACAAAACTGAATATTTCCCAAGATGCCTGGCCCAACGATATCCGGCTTTTGGATACGATGATGTTATTAATCGAAGAAAAAAAACGATAGAGGAAATCATGAATCAACTTGTCCTGCGACTTCTTATGTTATCGGTAGTACTCCTTGGCGCATGTGCACCCAAGTCGGCGCGCGTGGAAGAATGGCTGACGTATTACGAAAAATCCAATCACCTCGAAACCCCGCGTTATGACGAAACCGTCGCTTACCTTCAGCGCCTTGAGCAGGCCTCGCCTTGGATCAATCTGACGTACTTCGGCGTCAGCCCGCAAGGCCGTATGAACCCGCTTGTCATCGTGGATAAGGATCGCCGTTTCAATCCCCAGGCGGCCCGCCAAAGCGGAAAGAATGTACTTTTGATTCAAGCCGGCATTCATGCCGGTGAAATAGACGGTAAAGATGCCGGAATGATGCTGATTCGTGATCTCGTGATTTTTAAGAAAAATCCGGAACTGCTGGATCATACCGTGATTTTATTTATGCCTTTTTTCAATGTTGACGGGCACGAGCGTTTTGGTCCGTACAACCGAATCAATCAGAACGGCCCCAAAGAAATGGGTTGGCGTACCACTGCGCAAAATCTGAACCTTAACCGCGATTACATGAAAGCCGATGCACCCGAAATGCGCGACTGGCTCAAACTGTTTCAGGCGTGGAAACCCGATATCTTATTGGATTGCCATGTCACCGACGGCGCCGATTATCGGCATGCGGTGACGTATGCTATCGATCAGTCGCAAAATCTCGCTCCGTCAGTGCGGTCGTTTACAAAAGACATCTATATGCCTGAATTGAAAAACGCCATGGCGCAATCCGGTTTTCCGATGTCACCGTATGTCAACCTCGTCGAAGAGCGCGATATCGCCCAAGGTTTGATCGGTGGCAATTCCCCGCCGCGATTTTCGACCGGTTATGCCGCTCTGCAAAACCGTATCGGTTTTTTGATCGAAACGCATATGTTCAAAGATTACAAAACCCGCGTGGACGGCACGTACAATATCATCCTGCACACCCTTGAGACCATGCATCGTCATGCACCCGAACTCAGACAAACCATGTTGGATGGAGATGCCTCGGCGGAACGCATGACCGGATCTTATTTACCGATTACTTTCCGTTGGTCCAAAGCGGATACGATTGATTTTCTCGGATACAATTTCCGCATGGAAAAAAGCGCCGTGACGGGCGAATCGTTTGTGTATTGGGAAAACGTGCCTATTGATTACCGCTTACCTTTTTATGATCAGGTATCAACTACCGATTCTGCATTGGTACCGTATGCATTCATCGTTCCCCAGCAGTGGACATCCGTATTGGAAAGACTGGAAGCGCACGGGATCGTAACGGAAAAACTGGACAGAGACCGCGATATCAAAGTGATCTCATACCGATTTTCCAATGCAAAATGGTCTGAAAATCCGTTTGAAGGCCGTTTGTCGATAAATTATAAAACCTCCGAATCCGAAGAAACACGCCGCTTCAAAGCCGGTGACCGGATTGTGAAACTCAATCAACGCACGGCACGTGTGATCATGCATTTGCTCGAGCCACGCGCTCCTGATGCCTTAGTCCAATGGGGATTTTTTAATGCGATCTTCGAACAAAAAGAATACGGCGAAACCTATAAACTGGAACTGCTGGCGCGCGATATGCTGGCCAAAGACAGCACGCTGCGCGCAGAGTTTGAAAAACGCGTCAAAGAGGATAAAAACTTTACCGGATATAATCGGCTCAATTGGTTTTATGAACGCTCACCATGGTGGGATAAAAATGTAAATCTGTATCCGGTGGGTAAAATATTAACCGCCGAGGATATTTCCGGATTTTAATGAGGCCTACACAAATGTGTAGTGTTTGAAACATAGTTCGCTTTATTGCGTTGTGGATTGCACATAACACTATAACAACAAATAAAAGGAACACATGAAACAACGTCTTTTTTTCGGTATGATGCTTTTGGCAACTTGGTATAATACGGCATTTGCGCAGTCCGGTAATCCCGTGTACGGTGCATCGTTTTATCGCCTATGGACGAGCAGTGACAAAATCAGTGAATACGCATACGCCTTGCGCGTGGAATCATCGAAATACGGTTATGGAGTTTTTCATTGGGGAACGCGATCCAAAGATCCTAATGAATCTTATAAAGGCCCATCCTCTGATCCGTTCGATGCGGCCCACATGACCGGATGGTTTTTAAGACCCAATATTTGGCCATTCGGCGCACGAAAGATACCCGTTTATGCGCATTTGGGTTATACGTCACGAAACTATAATTCGGATGTGATTGATGAAGGGTTGAATGGCGATTTGTCCTCGCATGATTGGTCTTTCGGATTATTTACCAAAAATGAATATCAGATAAAGCAGCGCGTGGATTTGGCTCCTGAGTTTGGCGTGTATCACATCACACGAACCGCCAAACCTTACGGTGATTTGTCAGCAGGAGACAGCCGGGGTTGGGTCTATGAAGCGAATTTAAGAATCGGCGTTCGTCTTATAAGCGGGCTTAGCCTGATCACTGATCTTGGTTGGTCGGACGAATTCGCTACAAACGGAAAACACAGTTGGCTTCAGGGCGAATATCCGGGTAAAATCAATGCCGGTGCCGGTATCGCCTACTATATCCGGTAAACCGCAATAGTTGACTTTGAAAAACCATCGCATAAGTCTCGTATAGATACGAAAGCTCATGAGATGGTTTTTATTTTATACCGATGAAATATTCATTGCCCGATTGCGTTTAAGCCATTATATTGCCGCGCAATTTTTGATAACTTTTGAAAATAAAATAAGTAAAAACCGATGGTCCGTACGATATTTCGCGCTAAAATTCACCGTGCCCGTGTCACTCAACTTGATCTCAACTATCACGGGAGTATCACTATTGATCAGGATTTGCTGGATCTCGTAGATATTTGGCATAATGAAAAAGTGCAGATCGTTAATGCCAATAACGGCGCCCGTTTGGAAACGTATGTGATCGCCGGAAAACGCGGAAGCCGCGTTATCGGTCTCAACGGGCCGGCCGCTCGTTTAGCCATGCCCGGTGACGTGATTTCCATCATAGCTTATGGCGCGGCGGAAGAATCCGAAGCACGGACTTTTCATCCTAAAGTAGTGCTTCTAAATCAAAATAATGAAGTCGTCGAATCGCATACAATCCCCTCGCACGATGATGTAAACCGTTAAAACGCGGTATCCCGACCTTGTTTTTTCATATATAGTGACGTCACACGCGCATGCAGGACATCCGAACCACCCTTACGTATCTGTACGACCTCCAGTTTTTCGGTATAAAGTTCGGCCTCGAAAATACCCGCGCTCTTTTGCAGTTTGTCGGCAATCCTCATAAAAAATTCCCTGTCATTCATGTGGCCGGCACCAACGGAAAAGGTTCCGTCTGTGCGATGCTGGCTTCCATATTTGAAGCCGCCGGTTTACGTTGCGGGTTATACACGTCACCGCATATCGTTCATTTTTCAGAACGCATCCGCATCAATAATATTGAAATCTCTGAAAATGATATCGTTCGTTTGACGCGTCTTTTACAACCGGAAATTGATCGTTTGCAATGTACGTTTTTTGAAGCGACGACCGTGATGGCCTTTCAGTATTTTGAAGAGCAGCATGTGGATATCGCCGTCATCGAAACAGGCCTTGGCGGACGCCTTGATGCAACCAACGTCGTCGAACCCGAAGTATCCGTCATCACTACGATTGATTTTGATCACATGGCTTACCTCGGTGATACGTTGGAAAAAATCGCCTCCGAAAAAGCCGGAATAATCAAACCGGACAAACCCGTCATCGTAGGCAACGTACTGCCCGAAGCATTCTCCGTGATGCAAAAAAAAGCGCACGAAAACCGATCGCCGCTATATGTGCTGGGTACACATATAACAATTCAAAATTCTGAAGTCGGTATTGATGGCGGATGCATGGACGCGCAGTGGCGATTTTCCGATAGTCAGGGCACGATCACAAAAATCAATATACCTTTGATCGGTGAACATCAGTTGGACAATGCCGCATTGGCCGTGGCCGCCGCACGATTACAAACCCGTTTTTCCGTTTCGGATGACGATATCCGTAAAGGAATACGCGCGGTGATCTGGAAAGGCCGTTGTTTTATAAAACGCAAACGGCCGTGGGTTATCGTTGACGCGGCGCATAATCCGGCAGGTATGCGTTCACTGGCCCGGTCTATAGCTTTACTGCATAAAGAAATTACCGGTCAGAAAATACTGATGATCGGAATGCTTTCCGACAAAGACAGCCGAAACGCTTTGCATGAAATCGTACCGCTGTTTGATCGGGTGGTCGCAGTGACACCGCCCAACCCCCGCGCTCTACCGGCCGATGCACTCGCCGCGTTGATTCATCAAACAGGAAAACCGGTGGAAGTGATCCCCGATACGGTGTCGGCCTACGATACCACACTACAAAAACTAAAAGCCGATGACCTTTTGGTGGTCACCGGCTCATTCTACGTCTTACAGGATATTCTTTTACGCTGATCCGTTTTTTCGGTGAGGACATGCCGACGTATTAAGACAGCTGTCCGGCAAAATCCGGTCGGACGCGTGGTTGCCTTCGGCCATAGCACGAACGATATTTTCCACATCGCCGTCCTTTACAAAACCATACCACACATTATCGGGATAAATCACGACGTTAGGGCCGTGTTCGCATTGATCCAGACAGCCGGCTTTATTGGCGCGCACTTTTCCTTTGAGGTCGTATTTTTTCAGCGCCTCATTAAAAAGTTTTTGCAGATTGTTCGTTCCGCCGGTATTACAACTTCCGCGCGGATGTCCGTCTTCCCGCGTGTTGGTACAAATAAAAATATGATGTTCAAATTTAGCCATGTCGTATTCTCTCCTCTCAGATTTTGCTGAGACCGGTTACGGTTTTTGAAATCATGCCATACGCTTTGGCTTCGTCGGCGGTAAACCAGTAATCGCGATTGGTATCCTGCGCAACTTTTTCGACGGGTTGCCCGGTTTCACGCGCTAAAATTTCGTTGAGCTCTTGTTTGAGGCGAACGATTTGCTGCGTACTGATTTCAATGTCTTTGGTGGAACCGCGCACACCGCCGAGCGGTTGGTGAATCATGATGCGGGAATGCGGCAAGGCCAAACGGTTTTCTTTTTTGGCCGCAACAAGGATGATCGCGGCTGCACTGGCAGCCAATCCGCAGACGATGGTTTTGACCGGTGCGTCAATCAATTTGATCAAATCATAAATAGCCAAACCGTCATCCGCTACGCCGCCGGGCGAATTGATGAAAATTTTGATTTCTTTTTTGGGATCCTGTTCGTTGAGAAACAAAAGCTGCGTGATCACACGGCGCGTGACTTTGGGACTGATCTGTTCAAAAAGCAAAATCGTACGCGATTGCAGAAAAAATTCCGCCATCTTTTTTCCGAGCGGATCTTCTTTTTGCGGCTCTTCGGTTTCTTTTTCTTCTTCCTCTTCGTCTAAACGTTCGATGAGATCGTACATCGTCATAGAATGCATATATACTCCTATTGGATTATTTTTTGATGAGTGTTGCAAAATCGCGCACGGCCTGATCGAGGCCCACAAACAGCGCCCGCGCAAAAACAGAGTGACCGATATTGATTTCTTCGATTTCTTCGATGTCCAGAAGCTCGCGGATATTATTGTGATTGATGTGACCTGAAAGCGTAACCGATAGCGTCAGTTTTTTGGCGGCCATCGCCATCGCTTTCATGTTTTCGAGTTCCTGCTCCATCAGCGTCAGACTCGCAGCGCCCGTGTATTTATCGGTATTGAGCTCGACGTAGTCGCAACCCATGCGGGCCGCCGTGCGCAATTGATTGGCATCGGTATCTACGAGCATGTTTACAACGATACCGTTCGTTCTCAGAAAACTTACGATCGGAGCCAATAGGGCTTCTTTTTCAACGGCATTGACACTGCGGATGGAGGTACTGTCACGGTCAATCATGGTCACCATCTCCGCTTTGGCCTGAATAGCGGCCTGCGCGTTTTCCATGGTCGGTACCAAACGCAGGTTAAAATGCGAATGGATGGTTTCTTTGAGCATGCGCAGATCGCGCTCTTCTGCCGCGCCCGCCTGCATCATGGTATATACGATACTATCCACGCCGGCCATTTCCAGCATGGATATTACATGCAATGGATCGGGCGTTTTGCCGCCGCCCATCTGACGAATGGCTACTACGGCATCCAGCAATATTCCAAGTCGTTTCACGCTGTCATTCTCCGAAAAATTCGATAATTACCGCTAAAGATTGATAAATCCTGCGTTAATTTCAACGCAAATTGCATACGGAACGCTTTTGTTTTTTAGAGAGAACCTCTATATTGATTTACGCAGCGCGGCTTATTAACTATAAATGCACTGCAACCGAAACCCTACTTCACCGTATTATGTTTTAATTCGTATGCTAATGGAGAATATTTGATGATTTCGTTTAACGGAATATTGATCATTTTAGCCGTCATCCTCGTTTTGTGGTTGATTGATAAGTATGTCGCATCCGGTTTGCGTGCACTTGTTAGGGATTGGAAAAAATCGCACATCATCATCCGCAGCTTTTGGGTGGCCAATGTGCTTATGTACGTCCTTGTGACGACCGGCATGTTGTTTTTTATGCTTCGCTTGGGGCCCATGCCGCTGCGTGCGACGATCATGGGATTATTTGTCGCCTTGCTCGTGCCAAAGCTTGTATTGGTGGCGCTGCTGCTGGCTGAAGATGCGACGCGTTGGTTACGTAAAGCTTGGTCTGTCGTCCGGCGCACAAAAACTAAGGAAGAAACTTTTTTGCCTTCGCGGCGCAAATTTATCGCGCAGATCGGATTTGGTCTGGCCGCGATACCTTTTGGTTCGATTCTCTACGGTATTACCCGAGGAAAATATGATTTTACCGTGCACCGCACCGATGTTTTTATCAAAGATCTTCCTTCGGTTTTTGACGGTTTTACGATCACCCAGCTTTCCGATATTCACGCCGGCAGTTTTGACGATGCCGATGCCGTCAAACGCGGCGTTGATCTGGCCAATGCGCAACGCTCGGATTTGCTGGTATTTACCGGTGACATGGTCAATAACCGTGCGGAAGAACTTACGCCGTGGCTGAATATTTTTAAAACATTGAATGCGGATTACGGGAAATACGCCACGCTGGGCAATCACGATTACGGAGATTATGTATTCTGGCCTTCGCCGGAAGCTAAAGCCGAAAACCTTGCGTGGCTCCAATCTATGCATGCCGAGATGGAATTTACGATGCTCAATAATGCCCACACGGCAATTTCCAAAAACGATGCGCACCTCGCTTTAGTCGGCGTAGAAAACTGGGGTCTGCCGCCGTGGCCGCAAAAAGGCGATCTGAAAAAAGCGCTGGAGGGTATAGAACCGGCGGCGCCAAAGATATTGCTCTCGCACGATCCTACGCATTTTGAAGGAGAAGTTTTGCAACACGCATCGCGTATTGATCTGACGCTATCCGGTCACACGCACGGTATGCAGTTCGGTGTGGAAATTCCCGGATTCCGATGGAGTCCGGTGCAGTATCGCTACCCGCGATGGGCCGGATTATACACTGAAAACGGGCGTGCATTGTATGTCAATCGCGGATTCGGATTTATCGGCCTGCCCGGACGCGTAGGCATCTGGCCGGAGATCACGGTGATCACACTGCGTTGCGGGTAATTGTGGGATAAAGGATATGGTGTTTTGCAATACCCATATTTACTAGATGAATTTGTTCCGATAAAATTAATCCCCAACTATCTTCATTTATTTCAAATTTCTTTCTTTCAATAATCTTTCTAAAATTTTTGATCTGATGTTTTTCGGATCGTTAACCAACTTATAGATGAAGTATACAGGGATCAGAGTAAAAAACCCCCAGGCGTTTTTTGCAGCGCTATAAATAATAATTCCCGCGATAAACCCGACAAACAAAGCGTTATTAATGGAAAAGGATTTCATTTTTTTCGCTTCAACCAACAACTCCTGATCTGTTAGCTGAGATAGCTCTTTTTCGGCCGATTCCGACATTTTTTTTTGTTTCATTTTTCTTAATATTTGATGGTTTAGTGTTCAATGCGTTTGTTTATAGATATGCTTTTACAATTAAAAAATATCAAAACACTACAAAGCGTTCAACTTCTTTGGAATTTGATTTTAAATTATAAAATAAACTTTCGAACTTTTAATCGAAAAAACCAATCTCGCAGAGACGCAAAGCTAAATACAAATCAGAATTCTTAGCGGCTTTGCGAGAGTATTCGGTTTGTATTGCGCGACGCTTCGCAATCTTAGTCGCTCATACGTCTATTGAGAGGCCAAGGTGATGTTGTTGTGTTGCGGGTAATAGGAGCTTTGAAATGAAATCTGCTTGTATGCTTTAACTTCTACTTGTTTCAAATATTAAGTTTCGACGGCTAATTGAACGATATTTTTTTCTCTATTACAGACTATTTAAATCAACGAAGATTGTAAAAGCTCTTGACTTTCAAAATGAAATCGAATATGATGATCCATTGTTGTTTTCTAAAAAAACTCTAAGTATTACTAAGTCTCTCGGCAGTCAGATATTAACTAATGAGGTAATCTATGAATCAGCATCGTAAAATGTGGGGGGGGGGTAGCGCTTATTCTTGGGTTGTTTTTCACTTCCTGCGAAAAATCCAATCAAACTGCATCTGAAGTGAAATCCGACAAAGGAAATCTCTCCCGGCAGGACGCGCATCTCTATCTTGAAAATTTATCCAAACAAATTGCTCTGAATGGCAATGCCGGCTCTCTATCTAAGTCTTTGTCCGTAACGGGAACGCCCTTTCTCGCCAAAATAGCAAAACAAGGCCATGTGGCTATTGATGAAGTGACCGACGTTTCTTCAATTATTACAGTAGAAAATCAGTTACACGAAATTCGAATGGAAGTATTCAATCCGCAAAAGGCGGAAGCTATGTCCAAAAGCGCGGCGGTAGCTTCCGGAGATTTATATGGCGTTTATGCGGATCCGATTGATTACTACGACGGCTCCTCTGATCATGTCAACTTCCCTGTTCAGATCGTATCTGTCAATAACGGAGAGTATTCAAGCCGCGAAGAAATATGGACTGCACCTTATTCCGCTGATATTGATCAAATTGATGACGAATTTAATCAATATATCAGCTCTCTACGCGAGAATACGCCGTATCCTTTGTACGCATTGACAATAGAAAATATCGAAGAAGACCCACAAGACGGAAATTTAAATAAAAGCGCGGCGGCCGGCCCGTATCTTGGATTTGAAGGAGTATATCTTAAAGTCGAACGGGATGGGTTGACGAATGAAGAGTTCGAATTGTGGTGGACTGAGCCGGCCGTATCAAACCTCATCCACAAACGCGATATGTTCAACGGTCATCATCACACGGATGAAAGCGGGGCCAATGTTTATTTTCCGGATGTCAATCACAAAGGAAACTGGGAACAACTCGGCGATGAGTTTACTACTCCGATCCGACTGATCAGCCTAGCCGACGGCATTGTCAAAGCTTTAACTCCGTGGGAAGATGATGCGACCGCAGGTAGCATGAAACGTTTTAATGATCATCCTGAACTCTATAACCCGGTAATTGATGGTGTACAAACCGGCGCATGGGCTGATATCAAGAAATATGATGATGCGTTTAATTGCGAAACCAATATAGTAGATGACAATGTCGGATTACACTATCTGCTTGATGGTTTTACCGGAGCAGACGAAGACGATCCGTATTCCGAAGGCGCTGTATATCGTATCTCTGCTGTGAGTATATTTAACCGGGCACCCAATGGGGTAAGATTTGAAACAAATCAAGCTTTGAATCACGATCTTGATGATATCAACTATCGTTTCAATTACTATTCGAACTAATAATTTATAATTTTGAATCAATCGGTTGCCGAGAGACTGATTTATTTAAAATTAACGGGACATGTATGAAAAAATTAATCATTTGTTTGTTTTTCCCTTTGGCGATGTCCTGCCAATCGTGTTATAAAGAATATAATACAGACTCCCGCCTTCAGGAAGAAAGGGATATCGTATTGAGCGTTTTAGCTCCGGACACGTCTAATGGGTTCATTCGGGAAAATGCCATCGAAGTTTTTGTGGGTAAGATCGTACCTACGGATATTCATAATAAATATTCCGTGTATGGTATGCAGGATTCGCTATTAAAAGAATTGATGATCAATACCCGGCAGTTTTACATCGCTTATTACAAATACGATCCCAACGCCATCGTCTCCATTGAAGGTAATGGTCAGAATGTTATTTTGGAATATACGGATCGTGGAATATACAGAGATATAAATCGTAGCCTCAAAATCAAACCCTCCGCTCGGTACAAATTAAAAGTAAAAAAAAAGGATGGTCGAGTTTTCACGTCTGAAACAGTAATTCTGAATACTTTATCAATTCAAAATGACTTTTCAGATACTGTATTGATCAAACCTTATCGAGAAGCCGGTTTGTTTTATGCAGATACAGTATTACTTAAATCAAGTACTTTGCTTAATGCAATTTATTATGTGTTTCAAGAGAAATCTAGTAATATTTCATTTTCGGTAAGCACTTATACATTCCAAAACAATGCTTATGACGCTGTAATATTCACTAAGAGTGAATTTGATACGACCCGAATAGACTTTGTTACAGTAAATTATGAATTCCGCGCCATAGATAGCGCATACGGCATGTTTCACCAGCCTCACGGGCATAGTATGACAGCCGAATTTGGCGATTGGGATATTACCCTTTACGATATCCCCATCGAAAAACGCTCTAATATCAAAGGAAAAAATGTTGTCGGCGTATTTGGTAATTATTCCGCCGATCGAAAAAAAGTAACTTATAAAGCAGATTGGTGATTTTATGAAAAAACTTATCCTTGTCTTACTTTTCAGTAGTATTTCATTGCAAGCGGTTGCTCAAGAAAATAACCGGGAACGTCCAAATATTATAATCGGAGCGGACGTTTCACCCTTAAGCCGTGGTTCCGGCACGGAAGATCATTTTTTCATAGCCGGTAATTATCCTATTAACCAAAAAATCCATGTCGGTCTGAGTTATGGTTTTCTCGCGAAAGATGCGGTTTCGATCAATCACGAAAGACTCCACCAAATCGGCAGTACCCTATGTTATCGTCTTGGACAATCGGGAAGTTTCCGGTTTTTTGCTAAGACGGATCTCAGTTTTTTTTATAAACCTGATGCCCAAAAGCTAATAGATAAGAGTTTCTTCAGGCATACCGTGGGTGGAGGAGTATGGACTCGACTGACGAACCGTTTTTTTCTGAATACAGAAATAAATATTGGTGGTTTTTTCTATGGTCGCAATGAAGCCGTCAAATATCAATTTTATAATGCCGCTGACATAAAAGCAGGTATAGGGTTTCAGTTATGAAAAAAATTATATTTTTTCTTCTACTATCCTATGCCGCATCAGCATTTTCGCAGGATTTGGGATGGCAGAGAGTTCGTTTGATCTGCGGCTCTGCGTGGTCATTTACATCCGGTGACGAATATTTATATACGACTATTCAAATTCCTGTTACAAAAAAAATATTTGTCGGGCTTTGTGGAGGATATCGGCCTCAAGATGTAAAAACCGTCCATGCGGATTTTACTGTGGGTTACGACTTGGTTACATCAGGACCCAACCGGTTATTTTTTAAAACAGATGGTTCTTTTTTCGTACGGGAAGGCAGTTTTATTTTTGACGGACGTTTTTTTCGTCAAACAATAGGATTAGGCTACACATCGTTCATTCTTAAAAAAGTAGTTATAACGACAGAAGTAGCCTTTTTGGGATTCTACTATGGCAGTCGGAAGGATCCGCCACCGAGCAAAAGACATCCCTCAGTTTTTGGCGCCGGTGAGTTAAAAATAGGCATAGGTTATAAGTTTTAATTCATTTTGTTTTAGAGTTATTTTCCATGCCATTTATCAATACGCTTTACAAAGCGTACGTAATCTCGCAGAGACGCAAAGCTAAATACAAATCAGAATTCTTAGCGGCTTTGCGAGAGTATTCGGTTTGTATTGCGCGACATCCCGTAGTCTTAGTCACGCACGCATTATACCGAAGATCACAACGATCACACCACGGGGCTGTGGTTTTTTAGAACAGAGATTCAAACCTGTATTTAAACCCAAATCATAGTTTTAATATTTTTATTCAGCTCAAGTTTCTCTTTTTTTCGAATTTCGGACTTGAGCGGAAGTATGTACGTTTTGTGTTTGGTGTCAAACCATATCGCAGTTTCCCATTCCGTATTTCCGATTTTCGCCGTCGCTTTCAGTCGTCCCCAACCCTCTTCCTGCCGCTTAAAGTTTTCTCTAATTTCTTTGGCCATTTTGATCGGCAGAGAAACAAAGTGCCAACCGTTGGGTGAAGGATGTTGCCAGGTTTTGGCTGAAAATTCGTATTTGATTTTACCGTTCATAGTCTGATTTCGATTAGGGTATAAGATATATGCTGACGATTTTGGGTTTGGTGATCGCGCGAAGGTTCAAAGCACCCATCGTAAAATGAATCCATAGAAGACCGGATAACAACCGACACAAACCGCCGTATTAGATCAATTCTGATTCTAAAATATCTATGACTTCATTTGCAGATTATATGAGGGTCATTGTATGTTTTTTTACCGATCCATAAATCATGAGGTAATACATCCCATATCAAGTGCAAATGTCTGGCTTGAACATCATCTATATCGCCCTGATATTCCCAAAATCCATAATCAAAAGTACCTTGATCCGGATGCGAAACAACTAAATCACCATTAGTATAAACGCACTGACAACCACTATTCTTACCTGTGCCTCGATATGAATTATTAAAAAGTCCATGATAAAACCAACCTTTTATTCCTTCTTTTACCCAGGTATTACCCTCACAGTCTTTACCGTTTTCCGGTTCTTTCATCGGGCACTTATTATATGAATTTCTGCCCAAATCGCCGCTCTTTTTAAGATGATATACATTTACGGTAAAATCACCGCTATTATTCGAATAGTCTACATCATTAATTTCAAAAGAAATATTTCCTGAAGTGTCTGAAAAAAAATACAGACACGGTAAATAGTTACCGTCCGTCAGCTTTGCAAAATCTACCAACTGATAATAAATCGGATGGCGAAACAGTGAAATGGTTGTCATGCCATGATCTTTTCCGGCAACCAATGTAACTACCGAACCGTGTTTGTAGTTATACTTATTTTGCTTTGAGTATCCTGAAATGCCGTCACCATTGGTAAGGCCACCGTCCGAGCCAAGATGTATCGCACCTAAAACTTCAATGAAGACAAAATCTCCTCGCTCAACCGAAATACCCGTTTCAATCGGTACGCCAGAACTGCCATTTATTTGAAAAGAGTGCGTTTGGTAGTTTTCATTGGACAATCCTTGCACATGTAAAAGTACTCTTTTTTGATGAGCACAGGATGAAAGTGTCAAAATAGACAAATAGAGAGTAATGATCTTTTTCGTCATGCAGGTTTCGTTGAATTTATATTATAAGAAAGCAGTTATATCAAAAAATTAAAACCTCTGGCCTGCATATTGCGTTTGTAAAAAATGGATGATATAAAAAATCGGTTCGCTATATATAAATTGGCAATTTCTTTATACAAAAAATAGTTCAATTTTTGTGAGATTAACTGTAAAATTTTTCCCGGCATCTTTTTTGAATGCACTGAAATCTGTCAGTTATCTCCATTCCGCAAAGGATTTCGGCTCATAACTTTCTTATATAGTTACGTCGAATTTTTTTATCCAAAAAACTTGGATTCGTAATAAGAACCGTTAAATTTATAGCATTCATCTATTGAATCCCATCACGAGCAAGCCCACAGGAGAAGCATTATGAATACCGGCAACAATAAACCCATATCCAATCAGGAAATGTACCATCCTTCCAATGACGTCATCGCCAATGCGCATATCAAAGATTATGAAACGCTGTACCGACGTTCCGTCACGGACCGCGAAGGTTTTTGGGCCGAAGAGGCCGGAAAACTCGAGTGGTATAAATCGTGGGACCGCGTACTCGATGACAGTAAAAAGCCTTTTTACAAATGGTTTACCGGCGGTAAAACAAACATCATTCTCAACGCGATTGATCGGCATTTGAGAGACTGGCGCCGAAACAAATTAGCCATCATCTGGGAAGGCGAACCCGGCGATGTGCGAACCTATTCCTATCATGCACTCAATCGCGAAGTATCCAAGTTTGCCAACGTCCTCAAAAGCATGGGCGTACGCAAAGGCGAAATCGTGACGATCTATATGCCGCAAATACCGGAACTTGTTTTCGCTATGCTGGCATGCGCCAAAATCGGCGCTGCGCACAGCGTGGTGTATGGCGGCTTTAGCGTGGAAGCATTGGCCGCTCGGATCGAAGATGCTAAGAGCCGCGTACTCGTTACGGCCGACGGCGGATGGCGGCGCGGAAAAATCAACGATCTCAAAACCATCGCCGACGAAGCCATCAAACGTTCCCCCACGATCGAGGTATGTATCTGTGTCAAGCGCACCGGCCATGAAGTGCGCATGGAAAACGATCGCGATTTCTGGTACCACGACCTGATGAGTTTGCCCATCGCCAATCCCAAGTGCCCTACCGAAGTCATGGACGCCGAAGATATGCTTTTCATCCTTTACACGTCCGGTACGACCGGGAAACCCAAAGGTTTGGTGCATACGCACGGCGGCTACTCCGTATATACATCCACGACCCACCGGTACGTTTTTGATATCAAAGACGAAGACCGCTGGTGGTGTGCCGCCGATCCCGGATGGATCACGGGTCACAGCTACATCGTCTACGCGCCGTTGATCAACGGTGCGACGGTCATGATGTACGAAGGCGCACCCAATCATCCGTACCCCAACCGCTGGTGGCAGATCATCGAAAAATACGGTATCAGCATTCTCTACACTTCACCCACGGCGATCCGCGGTCTGATGCGGTTTGGCGAACAATGGCCCAAACGTCACGACCTGAGTACGCTCCGGCTGTTGGGGTCGGTCGGCGAGCCGATCAATCCCGAAGCGTGGAAATGGTATTATCGTAATATCGGACAAGAGCGCTGCCCGATCATGGACACGTGGTGGCAGACAGAGACCGGCGGCTTTATGGTAACACCGCTCCCGGTAATTCCGCTCAAACCCGGCTCCGCAACAAAACCCTTTTTTGGAAATGAAATCGCCGTCGTGGATGATCACGGCAAAGAAGTCGCGGCAGGCGAAGAAGGTAAACTGATCATCAAATCACCGTGGCCGGGTATGGCACGTACGATCCTCGGAGATCCCGCACGCTTTGTGGAAACGTATTGGAAAGAATTTGAAAAACAAGGTTGGTACAAAGCGGGCGATTCGGCCCGTCTCGACGAAGACGGCTATCTTTGGGTGATCGGACGCATTGATGACGTGATCAAAGTCAGTGGATATCGCCTCGGAACGGCCGAAATCGAAAGTGCGTTAGTAAGCCATCCGGCTGTCTCGGAAGCTGCGGCTATCGGGCTTCCGCATGAAGTCAAAGGTCAAGCTATATACAGCTATGTGATCCTGCGCGCCGGACAGACGCCGAGCAAAGAACTCGAAGAGACGCTCAAAGAACATGTCGCCAAAGAAATCGGTCCGATCGCGCGGCCGGAGAGCGTTACGTTTCTGGATGTGCTGCCTAAAACGCGCAGCGGCAAGATCATGCGCCGCGTACTCAAAGCCCGCGCTTTGGGCTTAAATGAAGGCGATGTGTCCACGTTAGAGGAATAATCGAAAACGGTTTAGTGCATGGCGATAAAGTTTTGGGGTAGGAAATTAATATTTGAATTACAGATTTCCGGATAGAGCGTAGGGACGGTTCGAGGACTGATGAGAATGCCGAATATGATGCAATAACTTTCGTTAAAATCGTATTAGACACGAAATATTCGTGTTAATCAACCATAGAATTACACGTACGATCAAAAGGGGTTTTCAGTTTACAACTCACAGTTCTTATAAGTTTATCATCCAGTCACAAATAGCCGTAAGTTGATCGTCATTTGTCAAATTAGCGGTACCGTTCAACGTGCCTGTTTGAAGTTGTTTGTATATCTCAATTGCCATTGCATTTTCGATAGCGGCGCCGATAAAAAAAGTTTGTGGATTCAATTTTTTCTTTTTAAAACTTGTCCGAATTCTATTGAGTGCTGAGTTTGCAGTTTTCCAATGCTCATCAGCACCCGCTGGATCAATACCTCCTTTTAATTCTCCCAACGCAATGAATTTGCCTGGTTGACGAATGATGGATTGATTATCGTCTTTTAATTCTTCTACCTTCGCCTGAAGGATTGAGACGTCAACGTTTTTATTCACCAACGGAATATTAGTATTAAGCACCATAAGACGATCTTGATTCTTTTTCCAGTAGATTGCTTTGATGCGTTTCTCAACGTTGGCATCCTCTTGAGGTTTATCGAGCCAAGTATTTGTATGGCTATCTTTCCATTTGTATTTGATACCTGAAAGATTGAAAACTGAAATCAGGGATCTTAAAAACTTTCTTTCGCCAAGGGAACCAGCAAGATTTCTCGCTTTACCTCCAAGTGCATCGCCCTTAGTAAGTAAATATCGGTATACCAATTCGTCAATGAATCCTTTCCCTGCTGGCTCTAGAAATTTCTCAATCAGACCATTGATAGCAATAGTTCTGTCATCATCATTCAAATAATTCAATGATTTATCAGAAAGGCCCGACGCAGTAAGTAGTCCAGCCCTTAAATCTTTTACTTTCAAAAGATCTTTTGGTTCTTTCACTTGTGAAGACAATGCTTTCAACGCTTTCGCTTCTTCGATGTAGGGAACGGCAATGTAGTTTTTCTCTAACGCCATTGCGATAAAGCCTGCCCGGGTTTCTTCTTTTGAAGTGATTAAATCGACAGCAGATTTAATGATTGAGTTTTTTATTAGTTTTTTTGCCATAGGTAAACACATTTACGGACTTCAGTTCTTCCAAAGCTTCCCATTTGTTGGCTACTATTGCCTTTACCTTTGGGTAACACAAAAATCTTATTTATTTTGAAACCAAAGTTTTCTGCAAACTCCGATAGAATTAAGTCAACAGGAATTTCTTCTCCCCCATAACGAACATTATCATTCACCATTACACAATAACCACCGCTTTTTGTAACCCTAGCCATTTCATAAATCACAAAACACATTTCAAGAAAATAATTTCTCACCATTCTTGTAATGTTCGCATTGTTGAGTTTATCCAACTTATTTAGCTCACCAAGGACAGAATTTATTTCGGACATCGCGTTACAGTTTTTATAAACATCCATTACTCGGTAAAAAGTCTCTTCTTTGCCAAGCGACGAATAAATTCGACTTAAGAAATCTATTTTTTCTTTGTTCTCTACTGTACAAGACAACATTGCTTGCCGCAGATTACGAACCTGCTCACTGCTATTCCCAAGGTAAACCAACTCTAATGCGTATGTCCTCGTGTAATCGTAACGATTGCAGTAGGGAGGCGAAGTGACAATGAAATCAAAAAAATCTTCATTGAGTTTCGGAAGTTCTTCCAAACACGAACCTGCAGTAATTTTAACAGGATGTGATTTGTGTCTATTATCACTCCTATTGTAAGGATTCTGCTCAAACAAATTTATTGGCTGGCTTGGTAAAAGATCAGAAACTATTTGATTGAGTTTGTGCTTGAGTGCTTCATCGAAAGAGAGTATTCTTCCCTTATCAAAGGGTTTACCAAAAAGGTTCCTCTTGCTACGATAATCCCAACGCAAATACTGTCCGTCTTTTCTGGTGAAGCTTATCTCCTCTAAAACGGAGAAAGCAGCAAAGCGTAAAACTGTTTGCGTTTTTTGGTCTTTAATTTTTGAACAATAGCTTAAAAATTTATTTAGTAGAATTTCCGTTTCATCCGCAAAAGCATCTTTGGTAATCGAAATGTGATTTATATGGATTTCGTAATTCTCAATCTTTGCAAGCTCCTTCCAAAGATCCCCTACTGTTGAACGAAGTGTATCAATATCAATACCCTTTAACGCTTCCCTTGTCTCCATTACGAAAACACCTACCGGAAGAATTTCGATTCCATAAGATTCCCAACCAAGCTCCTGTCCACCAAAAAGTGTTGTTCCTGCACCAGCAAATGGATCTAAAAGTTTACCCGGCTTCTTTGCATATTCTGTCAAAAAGTATTTGACAAGCGATGAAGAAAAACCTTCTTTATATTTGAACCAACGATATATCGGTTCTTCTTTGTTCGCCTGAAAACTAACTACTTTCCGATTTAGGTGATAAGCTGTTTCTAACCTGTCGACAAATCGACTGTGTAAAAGTTGGCGTTCAGTCGGTAATAATTCTTCTGTTAATGTCATTGCGCGAGGATACGTTCTTTCTTTTTTAGTTTTAAATCGGTTCCCTACATTAGGTTCAATTCAATTGAATAATCAAGTATATTACTAGTAAAACATAGAATACGTATAAATTGTATATTTCCTAATTAAAAAGGTAGTCTCTTTTTTCAAGAGAAAAACTAATAAAGCTCATGATGACATAACTTCACAGAATTGATTATACATAATTGACAGGAAATACACCCGCACCAGTATTCAAAACGCCTCCACCCTAACGTTTCATCCAATCTTCCCGCTTCAGTTCATACACAAAGCAGTCATCTTCTCCGAATCGTTGTTCGCGTACAAAACGAAATCCCAGACGTTCGTAAAACCGGTGCGCCCGGACGTTATCCGCCAGCGGGTCTATGATCACGGTATGCACATCCTCTTCGGTAAAACAGCGTTCGATGGCCTGGTGCATCATCGCAGTTCCATAACCTTTGCTCAGATTTTCGGCTTCGCCGATCCATATATCAAGCGCACGATAGCCACTACCGATCGCACCCCAGTATTGGGTTTCTTCCCGTTGCGGATCAATGATCTGTATAAAGCCGATAGGTTTCCCGTCAAGCTCGGCGATGAGCTGTTCCCGCCACGACGGTTCGCGCTGCAGTTCCTCTTCCCAGTGCCAGTCATCGTTGGGATCGGACTCTATGACGTGCGGCTGTTCATCCCAAAACCGGAGGATAATCGAATCCGCAGAAGTCGCTTTTCTCAGCGTGACGTATTTTCGTTGGTGATCCGTCATAGCTAAGGACGATAAAGTAAATAACGAATGGTGTGGACGCTGATTGTGCAGCAACCACACCTGAATTAAAAAATAAACCAAATCGGATATGTGAAGTTACGGAATTATCGGTTGGAAATACAGTATGTTTTCATCCTGATGGATGGTACCCGCCTCTGTTTTTTTGTAACCGTGCGTTTCACGGTATTTGCTCAAAGCGGCATCCACTTTGATGTATCCGACCAAATACGACATCGGATTTCGGTAAGGAAAACCGGTCGTCATACAGCGCTGTTCCGGAATATATCGGTATTTTAAAAGCGAGTCTGTGGTGATAATCGCCTCCACGCGTGCATCGTCGGCCATGAAACCAATGTGATTGGGCTTCTGGTCGGTAAAATAAATATCGAGCGGCGCAATATTTGTAAAACCATTGTTGGTCAATAAAAGCCGCAATTCGGTCGTTATCTTTCCGACCTCTCTGGCATCCGTTCCGTGCATCTCTTTGTAAATAAAATGATACGGACCAATACGCTGCTCACGTATGGTAATGGATACAAAAACGCCCATATAAACTGCATAAATCGCCAATCCCGATACGACAACCGCACCGATAATGAGTAAAATTTTCATAACACCCTTTAATGTTTGATAAAAAAAGAAAATGATCGGGTAAAATAATCTCTTTATCGGCGGGAATCGCTCAACTTTATAAAGTCGGACTCAATTTTGAGGTTTATTCAGGCTTTTTTTATACTCCAGCGGGGTAATTCCTTCAAATTTTTTGAATACGGCATTGAATGTAGATTTACTGTTGAAACCGGATTCTAGCGCTATGCCTAATAATGTCATTGTGTTTACATCCGGTTGTGCCAAACGACGTTTGAACTCAGCGATACGTAGTGTATTGATATGATCAAAAAAATTATGCCCGTAGTGCTGATTGATCAGCTGCGATACAAGATGCGGCGAGGCATTTATTTTTTTGGCAACATCGGCTAATTTTAAATCGGGTTGCAAATACATTTTTTCATCATCAAATGCGCTGCGAATAGCTTCCGTATATTCGGACATTTCCTCTGAACTTAGAACGACGTTTTTGTATTTTTGGGTAAATCCGCCGGTAACCGCATCGGGATTATTAAATCCGTAATACATCGCAAAATACATGATCGCCGATAAAGCCAACGTGTAAGCATAATTAGCATCCGGCGAAAACACCCCGCTATAGAACACCTGTATCACCAACCCCGAAACCAGTATCAGGTACGCACAAAAAAAGCCGATGAGGAATTTAATCCATTTTAATCGTCCGGTAATATCCTCCTGATACATGCGATCAAGCAGTTGTTGCTTTTCTATGCGAACAGAACGCAAAGACAAAAGCATATACGTCGTAAAATGAATCACCTGTAAAACGAAGATCACGTAGTCTATGACCCGTAACGGCAAGTGGCCCGAAATAAAAACCTCGATAAATGCAACTTTGGCCCGGTGACCTAAAAACCAAAGCGGCCACGATACTCCGCAAAACAATAAATAAGGCACGCAATGAAGCGACTGGATTTTTGATATCTCGAACTCCGCATCCGTGAGGCTGCGGCTGTATAACCACATCAGTGGCCCAAAAAGAAGCATGAATCCGTTTGAAATGCCAAAGAAATGAGAAAATGCCGTGTACGCGCCTGAAGCGATAAAAAGATATTCGGCATTCGCCAGTATCAACAGTATGAATATGACAAAAAGAATACGTGCCGAGCCAGAGCGCCGCAACTTGCCCGCCGTCAGTATCGTAAAAAAAATACCATGTGCCGTGCTGATCAAAAGTAAAAAACTTACCATAGTGAGCGAAATTTGCATACGTCAGCACATAAGTTGGTTATACATTGCGAAACAATATTTGTATTTCAGTTAGCCGATGCCTTTGCCCAGATAGGGACGCAGTCTGGGCGGTACGACGGTACGAATCAGCGCTTCGCGCAGCACCCATTCTTCATTTTCGGGTACTTTGACGAGCGTACGAAATGCGCCGCTTTCCAATACAGCGATGGGCACACCGTTTTGATACAGCACACGGTTTTGTGCGAGCGCGGCCACTCTATCGCCCGGGATGACGCTCCCCAAAAGATTGAGCGGATCTACGGCCGAGAGCGCGACCATCGCCTGATCCGGTTTTTCACGACGGATCGCACGCAGTTTGGTCACCGCTTCGGGTAGTGCAAACTGTTCACCGGAAATGCTCTCCACAAAACGTCCGCCGCGGATTTCTCCGCGCGCTTCCATTTTGCGCAGCATCCGCACGAGGTCCCGCCACGGCGGCGTCCACGCTTCGCGCTCGACCAATCGGCGAAACACAACCCCGTAGCGTTTGAGTAGCCGATCGGCTGAAAACTGTAACGCAGTTTCTTCGGCAACCGGTATCGCATCCGTAAATGTCGTTTGGATCAAGCCCCAACGGCCCGCATTGTCCATCGAAAAAGGCGGCAGTTTACGATGATGTGCCGATTGCGTTTTATATTTGGCCGGTACTAAAAGCGCCCGCAATCCGTTGAAACTGTCGGCCGTCACCAGCCCGAGCGCGACCAGCTCTGCCATACCGTCCTCCGCCTGCGAACGCAGTACGCCCGCGTACTCCGCCACTTCATGAAAAAATGACGCGCCGCGTTGCTTGAGAAAATCATACACTGCCTGCGCCGCATGGGATAACGCATCGCTGCCCGTATGATCTGCGGATGTGATCGCGTGCCACAATCCGATATGTTTGCGCTGCTGCAGCACGATCGGTGTGGACTTGACCGGCCCGCTCCCGCCGGAGGTGCGCGCATACCGCACACGCCCCCACACGATGCGTCCGGACAGACACGCCATATCCAACATGGCCGGATCGTACTCTGCGATACGCAGCGGAAGGATATCGCTTTCCCATGCTACCGCCGCCGCTTCGTAGCCTTCCATTTGTTCGATGATCGTAAGCAAAGCCTCCGGTCCTTCTAAGCGATCCGCCGATCCGGCGTGCTGCCACACTAAAAGAAAACGCATAAAATCCGACAGCGGCACGGCTTCGATTTCTTTACGCAGTCGCTCCATCGTATAGCGATGAATGCGCGCCAGCAAACGCCGTTCACACCATTCGACCGCCGATGCGGGATCGGTAAAAGAACCGCGAAATACAAAACCTTCGTTTTCCAATGTTAGCAGCGCGATGTGCACTTCCGACTCGGCGATGGTCAGATCCTGCGCGAGACGCGCGGTTGTGACCGGACCCAAACCTTCGAGGCGACCGCGTACGATCTCGACGAGCGCTTTGTCGCGTTCCCAGGTTTTGCGAAGTATTTTTTCAGGAATGATAAGGTCGGTCGGATGCACCACTTCAAACCCGCAGGTTTTAAACTGAGGCATACGTTCGACACTAGTATATACGGCATGCGATCCGCCGGACGAAATTTTAGCGACACGTTTTTGAGCGATCAGCAGGTCGGCTAATTTTTGGAACGGACGTATCTCCTGTCCCGTCATGCATCCGATCAGCGTCAGTGCATCATGCAGTTCGTCCGTATTTTCCGGCGACGGCCACGCTTCACTGCGTACGCGTTCAATAGCTTGGATATCTAGTTTACCGAGGTCGGCCGCTTCGGAAGGATCAGTCCAGCGACGATTGGCAATTGCACGCGTGCGGCGTTCTTCCAGCGGTGCCGGATCCAAAAAGGCATAGGGCCGGGCGTTGAGTATTTCCTGCGCAAACGGCGACGGTTCCCTCAGATCACGACCTATGCGACGGATTTGTGCATTCTCCATTTGCCGAAGCAAATCTTCCAGCGTTTCGATATCCATCGCTTCGTACAAACAATCTTCGATCGTCTGAGCGACCAAAGGATGATCCGGGATTTCGCGTTCTCCGACGATATTCTCCAAACACGCCAACTGATCGGGAAATACCAACGCGACGAGATCCTGCGCTTGCATGCGCTGTATTTGCGCCGGTACGCGTTTACCGTTGCGGGTGCGCTGCATCGCCAGCGAACGCGTGGCATTCCATCGCCAACGGATTTCAAACATCGGCGAATCGAATACGGCCTGGATCAGCGTGTCCCGCGCAATTTTGGAATTGAGGTAGTCAAATACTTCTTCGATGGGAAAACTGTGCGTCGAACCGAGGGATAATACGATGGCATCGTCGGTGGCAGCCGCCTGCAATTCAAAATTAAATTTACGGCAAAATTTTTTGCGCAACGCCAATCCCCACGCACGATTCATCCGATTGCCAAACGGAGCGTGAATGACCAAATGCATGTCGCCCGCTTCATCAAAAAAACGTTCGAGGATGATCGTATCCTGCGTGGGCATCGCTTCCAAAGCCAAATACCCCGAAGCGACGTAATGCACCAGTTGTTCCGCCGCGCCCAATCCCAGTCCGAGCTCCGAACAAAGCCATTGCACGGCCGGTTGCATCCACGGTGTTTTTCCCGGCACGGCCGGACCGTCGGGATTTTGCCGAACCGACGCACTGAGCACCTGCGGCTTGAGCATTTCGACCGAACCCAACTGTTCACCGATTTTTTCGCGTAAGCGTGCGACCGCTTGGGATAATTCGATTGTGCGCCCCGGCGCTTCGCCGAGCCAAAACGGAATCGAAGGCGGCGCCTGTCCGGCATCCACGACGCGCACGACACCGTCATTGACGCGGGTGATTTTCCAGGAATGATTGGCTAACTGGAAAATATCGCCGGCTGAACTTTCGATGGCAAAGTCTTCGTTGAGCGTACCGATAAACGTATCCGTCGGTTCGAGACGGACGTCGTACTCAAAATTATCCGGGATGGCTCCACCGGATGTCAAAGCGACGAGCCGTGCGGCAGGACGTGCGCGCACGACACGATGAACCATATCATGATGGAGATAAGCGCCCCGGCGACCGCGGCGTGTCGTAAATCCTTCCGAAAGCATGGTGAGTATTTCGTCAAACGTTTCGCGCTTCAGGTTACGAAAGGGATAAGCCTTTTGACTCAGAGCGAATAATTCATCTTCGGTGCATTCGCGGCAGGATGTTTCGGCGATGATTTGCTGAGCCAAAATGTCAATCGGTTGTTCGGGCATCAGAATCCGGTCCAGTTCACCTCGGTACACGGCGTCCAGCAAAGCCGTACATTCGACAAGTTCGTCCCGCGTGAGCGGAAACAAGCGTCCTTTGGGCGTGCCATGAATGCTGTGACCCGAACGGCCTACACGCTGCAGGAACGCCGCGATCGAACGCGGTGAACTGATCTGGCATACGAGGTCAACGGAGCCGATATCAATACCCAGCTCCAGCGAAGCCGTAGCGATCAAAGCGCGGAGCGATCCCGATTTGAGTCGCTGCTCCGCGTCGAGGCGATGTTCTTTGGACATACTGCCGTGATGCGCGCGTACAACATCCGCACCGAGGCGTTCAATGAGTTGAAACGAAAGCCGCTCTGCCAATCGGCGCGTATTGACAAAAATAAGCGTCGTGCGGTGTTCGGAAATCAGCTCGACCAAGCGCTCGTAGATTTCGTCCCACACTTCGCTTTCCATCACGGCGCCGAGCGGCGAACGCGGTATTTCGATACCGAGATCCATCGCACGCCGATGACCGACGTCAATGATCGTACACGGCGCAGCACCGGGCTCCAAGCGGCCGATGAGAAAATCGGCAACTTGGGTAAGTGGTTTTTGCGTTGCAGAAATGCCTATCCGAGTCAACGGTCGGGAAACCAGCGATTGCAGGCGCTCGAGCGACAAGGCGAGATGCGATCCGCGTTTACTGCCGACCAAGGCGTGGATTTCGTCCACGATAGCGATACGCGCGGATTGGAGCATCTTGCGACCACCGTCGCTGGTGAGCAAAACGTATAATGACTCCGGCGTAGTGACGAGAATATGCGGCGGCGACTTGAGCATGGCGGCACGTTCGCCTGCCGGTGTATCGCCCGTACGCACTTGCACACGTATCTCCACGCGGGGCAATCGCAGCGATTCCAATTCGTCCTGTATAGCCTGCAAAGGACGTTGAAGATTTTTTTCGATATCGTTGGAAAGCGCTTTGAGCGGAGATACGTACACGATGCGCGTTTCTTGCGGAAGCCCGCGTTCAAGGCCTTCGATGACTAAATCATTCACAATTGCAAGAAACCCGGCCAAGGTTTTACCGGAACCCGTGGGTGCGGCGATCAGCGTATGCTTTTTTTCTACAATGGCAGCCCATGCCTGCGATTGGACTTCGGTCGGTTGCCGGTATTCACGGACAAACCAGCGTGCAATGGCCGGATGAAAATTTCGCGGGATCGAAGCGTCCATAAAAAATACAATGCCATTTCTACATGGGGGTTTGCAAACGGTCGTTAACGGAAAACATGTTAAGCGCGCTTTCGCGCATAAACATTAGCCGATTTCCTGCGGTTACCGCAGGTTTTCATACTGCACCACCGCCGCGTTTTGTTTTTTCCTTGGTCGTAAAAAAACAAACGGCATCGGGGATTCGCACACTGTTTTATGCGCGACGGATCGCCGGATTCCAAGAGGTCAACCAACGAAACGGCTAGGGGTACTACAAAATGTTCCGGCGATTGGAATGCGTACGCGGCTTGTTTTTTAAAACCCGACGGCGATTCCTCAAGCCGTAGCACCATGCCTCCGGATGACAAAATAAAATTTATCTCATCCGTGGCCGTTTTCGGTACAGGTTTATGTGCCATGATACAGCTTAACACTTCAAAACATACCCGCCGAAATTTATGAACTTTTCGCAACACGGCTTCGGATTCGGGTGAATGGGTCCATATGCGATTCAGTTCATTACGACGCGCATGCGTGAGTATACCCGCCTCCTCCATCCATACCAAAATATCTTTGTTATGCTGCAATGTTTCTACAGTGCTGTTTTTCTGAAGATACACCGTATTGACAAAATCCATTACGGTATGACCGCCTAAAAAAATAAAAGATGGGGATGCGTTTTTCATTTGTGATCTTTGAAAATATGTGATCAGATAGCCAATTTTCGCAGTTTGATACGAGTGTATGTCAAAGTTTACGTTAAGAAAAAACTATGGACGAAAACAATCGAGTACCACCAATTAATCGTAGCATGAAACCGAACCTAATGTAATCGGTTATCAACTATGCATTTTAAACATAGTTGTTCATTGATCAGTTTAAGCAGTGCGTTCCTATTGTACAAGGCATTTTACTACGCTTCGCTCGTGATATTACAGTCTAATATGAAATACTATTTGGGGAAATATTAATCGACGTGATCTTTATCGTGTTTTACGATAATTTAGAATAAGCTTGAGGTTGGGGCGCATACTTACAGTCCTGTAAAAAAGAAAATTGTTTTAGTTAATTAATCCTTCATTTTTAAACAACAAATACTCTATAGGCACCAAAGAGAAAATAGAATTAACATCGTGTGTATATATCTAAAATGAGATTTATAGAAAGCAATCTGAATCAAACCTTACAAGACAGCCGCAATGGCGATTTTATTTTCTTCACTTTCTCATTCGCATTCACAAGAATCCCTCAAAACTTTCACTACAAAGTTTGTCTTCACCGAATTATATGCACCGAAATAACCGGCTATCTTATCGCCGTCCTCATCCGTGATATTCGAACGATACGTAATAGGTGCATAATAACGCCAATACCTCATAGAATCCCAAACCGCCGGCTCAATACTTGTCGTTTCTCGCATACCCCATGCCCGCGTAAGATTGGTGTCCAGCGCCATGGATGTCCAGGGAATACTGAAGTATGAAATTCCTCCGCACTTACTAATTATGATAGGAGCGGCTGCACGGTTTGATGACCATAGTTGCACTATATCCTCTTCGTTACCATAAAGATATGGCATACGAAAGCGATAGACATAACCATCCGTAACTACACTACCACTGACAAACGTTTCCCCATAACATATGCTTGATTGAGGAGTTTCTTTTTTGGGATAAGATAGAACTGTGTCACCTACGGATATATTATTGATCGTAATATCACCGGGTACTTTTACAATTCCCTGATACGTTTTCCCTCCCGATCTTTTAACAAGCAGTGCACAAGTCTGTTGACCGTAAACGTGAAGCGCGTCCGCCACATCCCGGTAGGTGCCTTTGCCGACATGCTCCAACCGGACAGTCTGATCGCCTGCCGTGATATAGACCTCCGCATCGTCATGGTAGGTAAGCAGAGCTTGATACTCATCCACAAACGCGCGCAGTTGTATTCGCATCATATGATCCTGCAAATTGGCAGCGTCCGTCGAGTCCGGAAAAATAGTGTGGAGTCGTCCGACGAAAACCTCTATCGGAAATTCACGATCTTCATCCGGCGCTACATGCGCCACGACCAATTCATAGTCCTTATCAAGGCGCCCTTCGTAGGGTTTTGCCTTATGATCCGTACAACCGAAGCTACTTAAAAGCAATACAATAGAGGCTACTAGCTTCGACATGGATGCCTTATCTAGCTTAATCGCATGTACAAGAATCATTCATTGCCTTTACGACAAAGTTAATACTTACTGAATTATATGACCCAAAATATCCTGCAATTTTTTTTCCTTTTTGATCGGTAATATTCGACCGATCTGTTATAGGAGCGTCATACTTCCAGTAACTCACCGTATCAATCATATCATCACGTGCGCCGGTTGTTTCACCGAGGCCCCAGGCATGGGATAGCACTGTATCAAAAGCCGTAGAAGTCCACCAAATGTTATTTGCATATGATGCTTCTTCGCAATTATTAAGTGTATGTGGACAGCCAAAGGAATTAATAAATTCCAAGAAGACTATGCGTTCGTCAAAGTTGTGACTATTATCAACTTGTTGCGAACGATAAAATAAAGCTCCATCCACTTGAGGTCCAATGATTCTTGGTGAACCAAAACAAAGTTGAGATGATTTTCTTCTTTTTAAATATGATACTATTGTATCTCCGCCTTGCACACTGCTGAGTGATATACTACCTGGAACTTTAGCGAATGCCTGGTAAGTTTTGCCCTTAGGCCGAATAACTTTGAGAGAACAAGTTTGAAGGTTAGAGATATGGAGTGCATTGGCGATGTCCCGATATGTACCTCTACCTACATATTGAAGCTCCACGGTTTGATCGCCTGCCGTGATAAAAACCTGAGCATCATCATGATAGGATAAGGTTGCCAAGTATTCGTTTTGAAACTGCCGAAGCTGAATCTTGAGCAGTGGTTCCTGAATACTGGCGTTATTCAAAGTATCAGGGCGAGGCACTAGTAGGCGACCCACAAAAACTTCGATCGGATAGGTTCGATCTTCGTCGGGCATAACATGGCCGATCACAAACTCATAATCTTTGTCAAGTTTTCGGCGTAATGATGGTTTTTCGTCGTGTTCGTCGAGGCAGCCAATGCACCCTGAGAAAACAACAACGCTCTGAATAAAAACTAAAAAAAGATTTTTCATTTTGTTGTCCAAAATTAGTGGGCTACCCGAATATTACTTCTAGATAGCCCATACTTAGAATGATCTTTCAATGAATCTTAATATACCAATTGAATCATCCACCAATCCATATCGGTAAGACCTACACCGACGGTATTAAATGAACTTTCACCATCGTTAGTTCTTTGCGCTAAGTTAGCTTCACTGATATTTCTAATCCCCCCGTGCTGATAGCGGTCATCATTGACCGAATTATACACATCTACTTTGTACCCTTGATTTTGTGTGACCATCGATGTCGGATCAGCCATATCATAAAAATCTGTTTGTGTATATACTACGGCATTAGCGCCTTCAGTTCTGTTATATTTCCCCTGCACATAAGTATGATTTGATTGATCTGCTTCGATCGCTACCATACGAAGTGATGTTGAAAGGTTATCAACTCTAACAAGAGCTATCTCTTCATTCGGATCCACTTCGTATGCTTCTTTGTCATTAATGTCCAGATAATACCTATATACTCCAGCCGCATCTAAATGATTGCCTCCATCAAAAATATGCGTCGTAGTGCTAGCTATTGTCGTTGAATTGGGATCATTATATGAAAAGTACACTTCAAACTCTTCTTCACTTGCATCCTCTTTGTTTTTTAAGTCAATTTTCTTGAAGGCCATATATGTCCCAGCAATAGGCGTGGAGGCTGATTTTGCCAGATTGATTTGATCATCATTACTTTCTTTAATAAAGAAAATTGTTTCATTTGTTGGATTCTTAGGATCTATGGTGATAGTAGTTTCCGTTATCGAGTTTCCATCATAATAAAAGGCTGGTTCTTCTATTACAGGCAACCCTGTTTCTTCCTCCTGTACATCTTCGGGAAAATGATAGACATCGGGATCAAGCCCAACATAATACGTTGTTGAAGTAGCTCCCTTAGCCATCACATTCGCTTGAGACTTGGAATACAACTCAATCTCAACTGGAAAGTTATAATGACTTGTTTTTGAAAGAACGGAACTGGAAGGCAACTCATTGAGTCGAATACTACTTTTACTTAATTTTGTAATAGTTTCTTGCGTAATCCATGAAGGATCGGCAGCTAAAATGCTAGCTATTTCATTGAGCGCTTCACGCGTAAGCGAAACATCGTTGTCATATTGAGCGCCTTTATCTTCATTCGCTTTTTCCTGACACGCCATCGTCCATACCATAAAAAGGCAGATCGGGACGATTTTCCATTTTGATGTTTTCATTTGTAAGACTCCCTTTAGAAAAATTTGGGGAAACAAATGATTGCTAATCCATTTGTGATATATTAGATTGGCAACGGGAAGATCATATTACTTTATGATTCAATGCCCCAAGCGCTGAATTTGGTAATATGCATCTTCCTTTTTTGTTTCGGTTGTGAAAAAATTAATTGGACCGACTGCTATCTTTGTAAATTGCGAATGCCCTCACCTCCTTTTTTTTGGAATTTCAAAGTCATACCAACTTCAATTCAACTCAATCATCGAGCTTAGATGGCTTAGATGGCTTAGATGGCTTAGATGGCTTAGATGGCTTAGATGGCTTAGATGGCTTAGATGGCTTAGATGGCTTAGATATTCCCTATAATACCCATAATATATCCTACGATAAGAATATAACAAAAAAAGCAGCTGAAATCTGTAGGTATTTTACTGAAAATCTTGTAGGTAATTTACCTACAAGATTTCGCTAAGAGTAAAAAAATCAACAAAAACAGATAGCCTTTCAAAAATATTTCATAGGTTACAAAAACAATCTCTCCTGCTGATTTGCTAAAGAGTCAGTGACCGCCTAAAAAATAAAAGATGGGGATGATGTAGTCATATAAAATCTTCAGCGAGGTTCTAAACTTCTATATGTATCAATTTTTTTACACCCTGCATTCTTACAGGAAATTCGTTAGATTGACTTTCCATAAGGCATTACGGTTAGCTCAACTCGTGCCTTTAAAATAATACATACAATTTCAAAATAATTATTTAATTTTAGTTAACCGACCTTACGTATATCAAGAGATCTTTACATGGAAACATCATCCTTATTTACCATCATCGCCGCATTTCTCTCGCAATCACCCATTGTCGTCGTATGGATTGTCGGCGCGGTATTGGCTTATCGGCAAAAGCCTGTTTATCCGCGAAAATCGCTGTTGATCATTATTGCCATGTTGCTTTTTCTCGGCCAACTTTTTATTAACACCATTCTTAATATCGTATTCCCGATGATGTGGGATACCCAGCAACTGCTCCTGAGCTACAACGTCAAAGCGATGGTTACATCCATGATCATGACGGCGGGCTGGATTTTGATTATGATGGCGTTATTTATGAAGGAAAAATCCCGTGACGGATTCGGACAAAACTGAGAAAATTTACCGGATCGCGAGAAAAGGTTCCAAGGTTTGTAAGCGCTCGTCGTTTTTATAATATACCCGTTCTAAAAACAATCCCGACGGCGGCGCCGTGAGACGCGCCAGTGACGGCGACGTTTGACGAAAAAGGCCTGCGATATCGCCCGGCTTCATATTACCGCGCCCGACTTCCGCCAGTATTCCCGTTATCTGACGCACCATCTTCCACAAAAAATGAGAACCGACGACCCGTATCAAAATAAGATCACCCCGCGACTCGATGCGCAGTTCTTCCAGGTTCACTTTGGTTGAATCGGCCTCCCCGTCTTTGGCCGCAAAGTTTTTGAAATCTTTGAGCCCGACAAAAAAACGGGACGCCTCTTGCATCCGGGCAAGATCAAGTTCGTCTTTGATCCACCACACAAAACGTTTTCCGAACGCACTGCGACGACGGGAAATCTGATAGAGATAGCTCCGCGCGACGGCATCATGACGCGCGTGAAATGACCCCGGCGCTTTTTCGATTTGTTTGATGTGAATATCGTGCGGCAGACGATCATTGACCGCGAGGCGAAATTTATACGGATCCAGAACGGTCGTACAATCCAGGTGGGCCACTTGGTGCAGTGCATGCACGCCGCTGTCCGTTCGTCCCGCGCCCTGAAAATCAAAATTTTTGTTTCGCAGCTCTTCCGTGATCGCGTACATCAGCGTGCCCTGGACAGTATGTGTATCTTTCTGCACTTGCCAGCCGCTATACCGCGTGCCTTCGTATTCGAGCGTGAGTTTGTATCGGGGCATGATTTAAACAAGAAATTGCAAATCAATATCTATTGGATCGTGATTCGCATAAGGAAGGAATTCGGGACACGAAATTGTCATTAACCACTCAACTTGAAAAATAATAAAGATTTAAACTTGCTCGTGATATGCTGAGTTTGTCGAAGTATCACCACGCTAGACGCAATATCCGAGTTGTATGAAACCTCGGTTTCTATATCTCTATAATTTTTTGTTTAAAAAAAGAACTTCAGAAGGTTTCCAACCGGTCGCATTTCGGTCAGCGAGTTCAAGCCAACGTTTTATTCTTTTGTTAGGCGGAACAGATTCTTTCCAATACTCTACAAATAAAGCGTCTTCCATTGTTTTTGCGGCATTTATCATTTCATCTTCAATGTCTGATAACGCCCTGTGAATATACAATCCACCTCGAATACTGTCAGAAGCCATTGCAACACTTCCTGCTGAAAATAAATCTCTTGCTTGGGAAGCCAAAACACCGTGATAAGTTAATAAATACATAGCAACATCATTGTATTTATTTTTCACACGCGAACCCGCAACAATTTTCGGACACAATAAAGATGCTTCTGCTCTCAGCTTCCTTTTTTCTGATTGCGAAAGCTCCGTGTATAGTCTAACCTGAATAGGCAAAGTGTGTTCTTGTTCGGGTTTTTCTTCTATCCACCAAAGACGTTCGCCTTCTTTTAATCTTGCCTTTGCGTATTCTCTGATATAACGCATTTTCTTTTCAATTGGTAAAACAGAAAAGTCATCGTATGAAATTTTCATTTGCTCAAATAATGAAGATTTCGCGTCTATTTCTAATTCAAACCTCGGAACATGCGATGTCCTAACGTGAATTACGCACTCCTGATATGATTGCCATTTTACCTCCGGCAAACCACCCATTTTACCAAACACAACATAAATAAATACAACCTCTTTGTTTCGGAATGTTTCAAATACACTGTTAGCAACACTTCTCCAATTATCTTTTTCTGTGAATTTTACTTCTATTCCGTACTCTCCAACGGCAATATCGGGAAATGCATAAGGGTGCGGATTGTAATCTATTTCAACTTTACTATCTGTGATAAGAGTTTTAAGAATGTCTCTTACCCTATTCTCAAATACTTTTGACGAAGAAAATACATTTTTTTGCGCTTCGTACGTTAATTGTTGCGCCAATTTGTTAAGAATATCTTCAAATTCTTTTTTTTTCATCTTACAAAAGACAGTCTTTTACTGATTGCGCAATGTGCCAGGCCAATACAGGCGGGACAGCGTTTCCGATTTGTCGTTCAGTTTCTCTAAGTTTTGCTTCAAAGATAAAATTGTCCGGAAAAGACTGAATACGCGCGGCCTCTCTCATAGATAATCTACGTGGCAATGAATAGTGAAATTGAATATTCCCGTGACATTCAGCCCTAATTGTGAAAGCGGGCTTTGATGGCTCTAATCTTCTTCCGCCTTGCTCGCCGCTTTTTTTTGCTAAACTCCATATATGGTTAATCTGCTCATTTTCATTTACCTTTTCCAAATCGTGAATTGCGTCATAACTTGTAAGCCAATTTTCTTTTTGTCTAACTGTTTTAGGCGGGACAAACGACTTAACGTCTTTTGCCGTTCCAACAATAAAAACACGCTCTCTACTTTGTGGAACGCCATAATCCGCTGAATGATACAACTGATAACTTATATTATATCCTAACTCATTAAAATCGTGAAGAATCTTATTAAGTGATTCTCGTCGCGTCTTCATTAATAATCCTTTTACGTTTTCCGCAACAAATACTTTTGGATTCGTGAGTTTTATTGCTTCTATCATATAAGTATAAAGGCTACTTCTTTTTCCATTTACACCCAAACCTTTTCCGTTTATTGAAATGTCTTGGCAAGGAAAACCCCCAATTAAAACATCTGCTTGGGAAGGAAGTTTTCCTATATAATCACGAATATCTCCGCAATGAATATTACTGTCAATATTTCTTGAATAACTTTTACAAGCATACGGATTTAGTTCATTAGCCCATTTAATTTCAAATGGATTTTTATAATATTCATTTCCGAAAATTGAAAATCCGCCTATAAAACCCAAATCCATTCCTCCGCAACCAGAAAACAAAGAAACTATTGAAAATTTTTTTTTCTTTTTCAAAATACTTTGCGAAACCCTTCTTTGCATTGTTTTCAACTTAACGATTGTCGTTTCGTTAGCGGCAATCGTTAGAACGTCATTGTCCAACTCTGCATATTGTTCTCTTATTGCTGTTTTCTGCATATCAATTATGCCTTTGCTTTTTGTAATACTTCACTTTTTCTTCCGCAATTTTGAGAATGTCTTTTGTATAATCTTCTTCCATTATTTCATAAGCGACTTTATCGCTTAGGAAGGAAACAAGTAATGGCTTTGAATTAACGGAAAACAGTTCGGCTAATTTTTCAATTATTTCCTTGTTCGCGTTGCGTTCATTCCTTTCAATCTTTCCAAGAGTTGACGGATCAATATCGAGATGCGCCGCTACTTTTCGAAGAGGCAAACCGCTTTCTTCCCTTAGTTTTCTGATTGTGTCTCCAAAAGTTTCATTTTGCATCATAATCATGAATAGTATATAGAAAATTGATTCAGGACAAACAGTGTCCAAACATACGATGTCCTTAAAAAGGAATCAACAATTTTGTCTTTTTATAAAATATTTTTATTTAAAACCTAAAATTCGGAGAGTGAATGAGCTTGGTTGCCTCGCTTTTCTGTCTGTCAAATGTAACTTTGATGATGACTCATTCTATGGGCGCCCGTATCTCAATAGTCGAACACATTAAAACAAGAAAACGAAAAAAGGAAAGAAAAAATCCACCAACAATCCTGCTAATTATGGACAATCCTATTATCGAACAGCAGCTTGTTTAAACATTTTAAATCAACCCAATTTGTAGATTAAAAAACTCCGAGCCATGACCGGCTCGGAGTTGTAATATTAATTCAAAAAATCAGATCCGCGATCACATGCCGGTAATATTATATCCGCAGTCAACGTACATGATTTCACCGGTGATACCGCGCGAAAGCGGGCTGACCATAAACAGCGAAGCGTCGCCGACTTCGTCCACTTCCACATTGCGGCGGAGCGGCGCTTTTTGAGGCGTGATATCCAGTATTTTGGTAAATCCGGAAATGCCGCGTGCCGCTAGCGTATTGATCGGTCCTGCCGAAATCGCATTAACGCGGATATTGGACGGACCGAGATCGGCTGCCAGATATCGCACCGAGGCTTCGAGCGATGCTTTCGCTACGCCCATCACGTTATAACCGGGTATGACTTTTTCTGCGCCATAGTAGGTCAAGGCTACGATCGCACCGCCTTTTTCTTTCATCAGCGGCATCGCTTCGCGTGCCATACCGATCAATGAATACGCGCTGATGTCGTGGGCTACGCGAAATCCTTCGCGCGAAGTCGTACTAAACGGTTTTTCCAAATCGTCTTTCTGTGCGTAAGCAATGGAGTGCACTAAAAAATCTATATGCGGCATGTCTTTGCTGACGGCTTCAAACAACCGCTTGATATCGTCATCTTTGGTCACATCGCAATCATAAAGCAGATTACTTCCTAGTTCGGTTGCGATTTCTTCGACATTGCGCTTGAGGCGTTCACCCTGGTACGTAAAAGCCAGCTTGGCGCCTTCCCGTGCGAGGCTTTTGGCAATGGCATGGGCGATACTGCGCTTATTGGCAACGCCGCAAATCAATCCTTGTTTACCCTGCATCAGCATAATGATAGTACTCCTGATTGTTAGTGTAAAAACCGGCGGAAATATAGCCAAACGAAAATTGCATAACAACTAAAAGATTCCCGTCACCGGTCGGACGCCTCAAAACGGTACGGCACCGACGTATTTCAAAAATCCACACTGATCACGGTTCGGCTTTTGGGCACCTGACTTTTGAGAGCGCCCTGATGCATCACGCCGCATCCGAGCGCCGTTCCTTGCGACCGGACTACCACGCCGCCGGCCATACCGGGAAATTCACGGCGTATCGTCCCTGCTTCGACAAACGTTTCAATTTCCCTCGTATCGGTCAATTCGATAATATTACGGGAAATGTCGCGGCTAAAAAGTTGCGCCGCGTTGGTCGAAAGTTTCCACATATCGCCTTTACGGGTGCGTGCCAGACGCATCCCCACACGATGGGTAAAAAGCGCATTGAGCACCGATTCGCGACCGCGCCAATCTTCCGATGCGATGAATGTTTCATCGTCTTTGATGTGATAAACAAATTGATCCCAAAAGTTTTCATCAAAACCGAAAAGACCGGAAAAATATTTTCCCATGCCGCAGATTTCCGCATGCGAGGATCCATCCAGCGCATACATTTTTTTGTGTTCCGCTTGCGCCGTTTTACCGGTGCGCACTTCGATGGCCTCATCAAGCCTGAATTTGGCAAGGAAAAACCCTTCGGGATTGATCGCCGACGGCATCACGCGACGGGTCAGCGCTACGCGCGGGTCAAATGTCTTTTCCCCAAACGCCGTAATGCCCGGCAGCGCGGCTATACCCTCGGGCAGATCAAACGCTTCTAAATGCAAAGACGGATACCGTTTTAGTATCGTATCCACCAATCCTTCGTTTTCTTCTGCCGAAATCGTACAGGTCGAATAAACCAGCGTCCCGCCGGGGCGAAGGGCTTTGAGTCCGCTCACGACTAATTGTTCTTGTATAAACGCAAATTTATTCAGATGACGCAAATTGCTGACGGCGGATGGCGCTTTATGAATTACCCCCAGCGCCGAACACGGCGCGTCCACCAATACTTTCGTAAACGATCCGGGTACCAGATTTCCGATGCGCTCGCCCTGCATATTGACCATCGCGGTATTGATCACACCGAGACGATCCAGATTATGCGAAAGGGTTTTGATGCGTTTGTCGTCGCGATCATTGGCTACCATACAGCCGCCGTTTTTCATCATCTGCGCCATTTGTGTGGTTTTGGAACCGGGTGCAGCCGACACATCCAAAACAAAATCCGACGCCGTGGGATTTAACACTATCGGTGGCAACATCGAAGCGATACTTTGTATATAAAATAAGCCGAGGAAGTGTTCAATCGTTTTACTGATCCGCGCATCTTCGCCTTCCACCAGAAGTGCATCCGGCATGGACGGGATTTCCGTAAACCGAAAATTTTGTTGCGCAAGCCGATGGATGAAATCCGTTTTGTTGAACTTCAGCGTATTCACACGAAGCGCCGTACGTCGCTCAAAATCCAGGCCTTGCGAAAACGCGTCCGCGTATTCGCCGGGAAATAATTTAAGATATTCTTTTAACGCTTCCGGTATTTCGATCGGCATAAATAAAGTGTGTTAAACAGTGGATTGCAATCGGGCTAAATAACAACCTTTTGGCAATAGTGCAACGACGAATTGTAAAATCGCGTCGTGTGGGTGATCTCGCTATTTCATTTGCATGTGCTTATAACCAGAAGAGCGGGATTCTACCGTGCCACGAAATTCCTGCTCGCTAAGTCGCTGAGACGCAAAGACATAAAAATTAATATATCGAAAAAAACTTTTCCTCTTCCCTTTGCGACTTTGCGAGAACGAATGCGGCATACTACGGCGCAAAAAACGACATAAAAGGTTTCATAATTTACACAAACTTTAATAACAACGCGGAATTCAAGAACACTTTTGAAGTTGACTGTACCATTACGAGATATTTACATAACATAATCTTTGCCTTTGATCGTATGGCATCCTTAGATTGCGCGCAATCTACAAAGGATACTCATGTTTGCTGAAGTTGTTTTTGACCTCGCGATCGAAACACGTTTTACGTATAGCATTCCCGACGCATGGGAATCCGTCATTGTTCCCGGTTCGCGTGTACTGGCACCGTTTGGCCGCAAAAAAATCACCGGATATGTCGTAGCTTTATCCCGCCACAGCGAACGCGATCAGATATTTCCGATACACGAAGCATTGGACCCTCTGCCGGCTTTCTCCGAAGATCTTTTGAAGTTAGCGGAATGGATCGCGGAGTATTATATGGCACCGCTCGGCCAGGTGCTCGGCGCTATGCTCCCGCCGGGTATGGAGCGTCACGGCGAAAAACTGTATGTGCTCAAAGCGGCAATTACCGATTTTGAAATCAAAAGCCTCAACAAAAGTAAGCCGGTACAATCCAAAATTCTCAAAGCGCTTTACGTTTATAAAAAACTCACGTTGCGCCAATTGGTCAAAAAAGTCGGTGCGCGCAATTTGATTAAAAATTTGGACGAACTGTTGCGCTCGGCTGTCGTCGAAGAGCGGGATGTCATCAGCGATCAATTGGCTAATATACGAACGGATACCTGGGTTCGTCTCTCGCCGCTTCTGCTTGGCGACGAAGAGCGTTTTGTATGGGCTACAGACGAACTCAAAAAACGCGCTCCCAAACAAGCCGATATTTTATTCTACCTGGATGAAGCGACACGCCAGTCAGAAGATGAAGAGCCTTTTGCCCTACGCCAGGCCGAACTTCTGAAAATCACCGAGGCGCCGTATTCGGCGCTCATCGCATTGGAGAAAAAAAACTGGATCGAACGGATCGAACGCGAAGTGATCCGCGACCCGTATCAACGCGACTACCCCAGACCCAACGACGTCACACTCAACGATCATCAGGCGCAAGCTGTCACTGCGATTGCCGGCACATTACGGGAAAATAACTATTACACATGGTTACTCTACGGTGTGACGGGCAGCGGTAAAACGCAGGTTTATATTGAGAGCATTCGTCATACGCTGGCGCTCGGAAAAAATGCGATCGTGCTGGTACCCGAAATCGCACTGACCCCGCAAGCCGTAGAACGTTTCAAAGCGCATTTCGGCGATCAGGTCGCGGTACTCCACAGCCGTATGACGATGGGCGAACGATTTGACAGTTGGCGAAAGCTGCAGAGCGGACATTTTCGCATCGCCATCGGCGCACGTTCGGCCGTATTTGCACCGGTTCAGAATCTCGGATTGATCGTGGTTGATGAAGAGCACGAACACACATACAAACAACAGGATAATATCCCCCCGTATCATGCCCGCGATGCGGCGATCATGCGCGCTTCGTTTTGTAAAGCGACGGTGATCCTCGGTTCTGCCACGCCCAGCATCGAGTCCTACTATAACGCCACGACACAAAAATACGGCTTACTCAAGTTGCCCATTCGTATCAACGACGTCCCGATGCCGGAAGTGGAAGTTGTCAACATGCGGGAAGAATACGAAAAACATACGTCGGAGTGGCAGCCGATTCTCTCCCGCGCTTTACGCCAACGCATGAAGGAAGAATTGCAGCATCGTCGCCAGGCGATTCTTTTTCAAAACCGGCGCGGCTATTCGAGTTCCGTCGAATGTTTTGACTGCGGTCATGTCGCCGAATGCCCGCGATGCAGTATCGCTCTTACGTATCACATCACCGGCCACCGCTTACGATGCCACTATTGCGGATTTCATCAACCGATGTATTCGGTGTGCCCTCAATGCGACAGCCTGAATATTTTACAACAAGGTATCGGTACGCAAAAAGTTGAAGAGCAATTAAGGACATCCTTCCCCAATGCCGGCGTATTGCGGATGGACGTTGACAGCACGTCCGCCAAAGGTGCGCATCATCGCATTTTGGAGGAATTCAAAAATAAGAATGCGCTGATTTTATTGGGCACCCAGATGGTTACCAAAGGGTTGGATTTTGAAAACGTCACCGTCGTCGGTGTTATTTCGGCGGATACGAGTTTGTTGCTGCCGGATTTTCGCGCCGGCGAACGCACGTTTCAACTTCTCACGCAAGTTGCGGGGCGCGCCGGACGTAAAGATAAAATCGGATATGTGATCATACAAACCATGCACCCCGACCGCGCTGCGATCCGTCATGCTCGGCAGCATGATTTCATTTCGTTTTTCAACGAGGAAATTTCCATCCGTCATGATTTGCTCTACCCGCCGTTCGGCCGATTAGTGCTGATTCAGATCCGTTCGGAAGACGAACAAAAAGCTGTTGAACTATCGGGTGTCTTTAGCGATATTCTTGCAGGCGAAATTAAACGCTATCCCGATCTGGCTTCCGGCGTGGCTCAATTGGGCCCGACACCGGCACCCATCGTGAAAATTCGAAATTATTTTCGTTATCACATTTTATTGAAAGTGGACAAAGAAGCGGATCGGTCCGGTTCCCGTATCCGTTCTATTCTCCGGCATACGCGCAAACAAGTTATTTCCCGAATTCCATCCGGAGCCGAAATTCGCATTGATGCGGATCCGCTTTCGTTACTTTAATCCGATAAAGTTATGAGCAAACGATTTGAAGAAAAACGCGAAGCCTTTGAGATACTCAACAAGGAACTCAGTGATCTCATACCGCTGGAGCAGCGCGTTCAAAAAAAGGATAAATCGCCTCATGTGGTAGATCCGCACGCGCATCTGCCCAACGATCCCTCCAAAAGCGATGCGACCGGCGCCGTACCCAAAGAGTGGCTGGACGAACAAGCCGCGTTGCACGAAAAATATAAATTAGTCGAGCGCGTTTATAAGTTTTACCGCAACATCATACAGAATATGAGTTCGAGCATTATCTGTATGGATATGGCCGGCCACATCACCTTCCTCAACGCCAACGCCGCCAAAACACTGGAATATCAGGTCGAAGAATTGCTTGGTCATCCGATGACGGACATCGTCGCGGAACCCGGCCGTGAATCCAAGATCATTGATCGTATGCTCATCGGTAACAAACGTTTTGAAAGTAAAGAGGTCGGTCTGATTGCCAAGTCCGGCGCCGTTTTACCGATCGGATTCAGCACCGCGCCGCTCATCGAAAATCACGAACAAATCGGCGTGATTATTACGTTTCGTGATCTGACAGAAATGAATCTGATGCGCAAACAAGTCGAACGAATGGATCGTCTGGCGACTTTGGGTGAGTTGGCCACCGGTATTGCGCATGAAGTGCGCAACCCGCTCGGCGGCATCAAAACAGCGGCTCAGGTGCTCGAAGAGTCCTTCGAAGACAACGACCGCCGATTAGAATTGGTAAGCCGTATCGTGCGTGAGATTGATCGCGTCAACCACTTACTGACGGATTTTTTCAAATTTGCCAAACCCGTCAAACCGACCCGCGATCACTTTGATGTCGAATCGTTGATTGACGGCGTTTATCTTTTACTTGCGGCGCAAATGAATTCTAAAAAGATTCGATTTAAGGAAGATTTTTCCTCGACATTACCCAAAGTGTACGCCGATCCGCATCAGACTGAACAAGTATTGATGAACATCATTTTGAATGCCGTCCAAGCCATGCCGCAAGGGGGAGATATCATCGTACGTACATACACGACGACCGTCGGGGAAAGCAAAAGCATGATTCATCATACGGATGAATTTTTTGATAAAAACATTCCGTTTGTGGCGATCGAGATCAGCGATACGGGAGTCGGGATTCCGCAGGAAAATATCGAGAAAATATTCAATCCCTTTTATACCACCAAACCCGACGGCATGGGCCTCGGGTTGTCTATTTGCAATCGTTTACTCACCGAAAATAACGGAAATCTGCACGTGGAAAGCGCCGTCGGCAAAGGCACCAAGTTTGTCATCATGCTGCCGACGCGTTAAAACGCAGCATCGGTATGTGCGATTTTCGCATCCTATTAAAATCCGCTACCTCTCTGTAAAACACGATCAGATCATTGCGTATCGGGAGGTCGCTTGGCACACGCAATCCCGCATTCAATTTGACCAACCCTTTTTTCATCTGCAATTCATAACCGACCGCATTATTCCTGTCCAGATGATACAGCGCTACGGCGATATGGAGCACGCCTTGCAATAATCGCTTAAGCGTTTCCTCATTCGTATCGCGCCAAAGCGTCTCGAGCGTTTCATGGCAGATGTAGAATTGTTTACGGTTAAACTCTTCTACCGCACGGAGCCATAACGCATGCTGCTTGAGGGTTAGCGGGTTCAAACGGTGGCCGGCATATCGTGAATATACGCATTCATCATTTTGAGTTCGGCGTCTTTTTCTTCCAGATTGGTTTCAAGCAAATCGCGCACGGAGATCATACCGAGAAATTTTTCGCCTTCCACGACCGGCAAATGCCGCGAGTTAACGCGTTTCATACGTTCCATGCATACATCGTAAGATTCACCGGCGGAAGCGACGGCGACGTTTTTTGTCATCACTGTCTCGATGGTCAGCGCGCGCGGATCCAGCCCTTGCAACACAACGCGTTTGAGCAAATCGCGTTCGGAAAACACGCCCCGAAGTCGCATCGTGGCGGAGCTGTCAACGATACAAATCGCACCGATGTTTTTGGAAGCCATCAGTTGGATCACATCAAACACGTTGGTACCTAATGTCACGGAATACGGTTCGCGCCCGGAGATAATAGCACTTACGGTTTTCACGGCAACCTCCTTGGTTGGTTGCAAAAGACGGTTGTTTAAGAATAATGAGAAAGAAAGGCGGGTAAAATATAAACGCAAAAGCTGATGATGTCAATAAGCGCGCATCAATCTTCCGTACGGGGAAACTCCATGGCCAGAAGGATAAACGATATGCCCCAAAGCCCCATACCTTGAACGTACGGCGCACCAAAAGCAAGAATACTGCAACCGAGTAACCCGATCATTTCCGCAACGGCAAAAAGTAAAATTGAACGTTTGATCCGCTCCTGTTCGGCCGCTTTCGGATCATGCGAAAGTTCCGCGACGGTTATGTCTCTTTTTTGCCGAAGAAAAACAAAAGCCACGGCCGCACCGGCAGCGATGAACATAAAAATATAATGCATAGGAAAAGGCAATGAGGACAAACTCTCATTTTCTTTTTCACCCAAAGTCGGAAGAATCACCAGATGCACTACCGCCACAAAAACAAACAACGAAAATATCACTGCACCCCAAATGATACGCAGAATAGGGAGTTTGGTGTTGGGTGGGTTGATTTCACTCATGGTTATCTCCGTTACAACTTTTGTTGTTTTGATGCCGAATTATATACCCCTCCGCTTGTAGCATGGTAATGCATTGCTTTTGATGTTGTTTTATGTTTTCAACACTTTCCCGAGATTGATCTTTCCAGCAATCCGAGTATATTAAAAAAATAAATAGCCTGTCATAGTCGACAAGTTGTAACATCAGCTTCCGTTAGTCTTACGGCTTTTATTTTACGGGTTTGTCTATGCGCGCTGATTGTATTTTTTTAATCTTGTTTAGCAAAAAAAGTTTTAACTGCATACCCATCCATGGTTTTTTAATTACCCTGTGGACTTTTCATAATACCTATTGATTGAGGTTCAGTACTTGCAAAAGCGGATAATATAAAACTTTAGCAAACGTCTAAAAAATACTTGTTCTTAAGCTTGTGTTAAAGTCCGATATCAATTCTCAATTGCTTTAAATTTAATTCGGCAGAGTACAACTCGCCAACTAAATCGTTTGCTATAAATTTATATCTATCTTGATATTCCGTAAATGAGTTAATGACCTGAGAGTATTTCTTTGAGTCATTTGCAATTACATATAATCCAACATTTGAATAATCCATTAATGTTGCCATTCTGCCAACACCGCTCCAAACCCCCGTCGACAACTCAACTTCAAAAGCATATTCAGGAATATAATTATTACCTCTAGTTTTAAACCAAATGACATCAATTTGTCTTAATAAATCATAGTCTGAAAATTGTAACTCGGGACAAGTCTTAAGAGTTGAAACTTCTTCAAGATTCTTGTCGTTAAATTTTCTGGATTTATCTGGGCAAAATGTCTGGTACCCCCTTATATTTCCGATTTCTAATAAGCGGCCTTGTAATACCGAATGCAAACTTTCCTCAACAGTTTTAGGCTTCTCATTTTCATCAAACTTTGGTGGTGATAGAAGTAGATCCCAATTATTGATGAAAGTTTTACATTCAAGCCTATTAGACCTCCCCGATAATACTATATTCAGGTCTTGGTCAATGTTGATTTTATATTCTCCATTTCTATCGTGACTAATTTGGTGAAGGTGATTGAAAAGTAATTTTGCAGGAATAATAACTATTCTTTCTATTGAGCCACAAATAAAAGCAATGAATGGGTTTTCTAGATTAGCTATTTCTTCAACTGTTATATAGTTAATTCCAAAAAAATATCGCTTATTACCATCTGAAGATGCCCTTACTAAAACATTCGCGTCTCCAATCTTGTACGTCCTTGATTTCAAAACTTTAATTAATTCAACATTTGCATTAAACTGCTTTGCCATTCTTAAAAATGAATTCGCCAATAAGTCTGATGGAGAAATCTTTTTACCCATTATTGCTTTTATCCATTATTTCTAAGAAAACACCGTAATATATGTATCTTAAATTTTCACCTGCACCAAACTCAAGAAGTTTTTTCGCTTTTGTGTACTCTTCTTCGTTCATTTCCCTACCTAAATAATGAAGCGCTTCTTCACGCAAATCTTCTTTTGTAATTCTAAATAGAACTTCGTTATCTGCTTCCATAAAAATTTCAGTGATTTCGAGATTTTGTGATTTCGAGATTTTGTGATTTTGTGATTTCGAATCAAACACTAACCAAATCGTACTTCATGAGTTTACTATTCGATATAAGCGAATTAAACAATGAAACGTCTATACCGACAGCATGCATGCCTTGCTCCGAGCTTTGAACAAGTGTTGTCCCACTACCGCAAAACGGATCAAGAATCACATCGCCTTCCTTGAAGTAAGTTCGCTTTTTGAAATTATCCGTATGTTTGTCAATAAAGTATTCTACAAGTTGCGGTATAAATTTTCCTTTATAGGGATGCAACCTGTGAACGTGTTTAGTCGTTTCTGATTCTTTGTATTGATCAAATGATAATGCCCAATTTAGATCGGAACCCAAATGATTTTTCCATGAATTTTCGCGATTCCTTTTAAATTCACTATAATAGCTTATAAGTTCTTCCCGAGAAATAAGCGTAGATCCGTTTTCACCGATTTTTTTTATACGCCCGTATTGAATCAAATAAGCGATATTAGATGTAGATACATCCTTTCCTGTATACTCTGTAGCCCAATGACTAGCTTCTTTTATTGTAAACAATTTATCTTTCATACATGTCCGTTTATTTGCCACTACCTTACTTTATATTCGCGTTGTTCGGTACGCTTCTGATCTTTTTTCGCTATGGCTTCACGTTTATCGTACAGTTTTTTTCCGCGTGCTACGGCAAGCTGGACTTTGATGCGGTTACGCTCGTTGAAATAAACCGACAGCGGTACCAGTGTCATGCCCTTTTCCTGGACTTGCCGTTCGAGTTTACGAATCTGCACCCGATGCAAAAGTAGTTTACGCGGACGGTATTCTTCATGATTATTGTAGTTGGCTTGTTTGTATTCGGGAATGTGCATGTGATATAATATGACTTCACCGTTTTCGATGCGCGCATGGCAGTCCTGAATATTGATTTTACCTTCCCGTAAAACCTTGACCTCACTCCCGGTCAGCGCAATACCTGCTTCCAGTGTATCAATAATTTCAAATTCAAATCGCGCTTTGCGATTGGTCGCAATAGATTTGTATTCGTATTTCTTTTTTTCCGTTGCCGTCGCCATAGATTATTCGATCCGTTCTTTGACGGGCACTTCCTTCTGACGGTTAAAATTATGAACGAGCATTTCGCCGATCAGACCGGTGGATATGATCTGAAATCCGATCATAATCAGAAGAATGCCCAAAAATAAAATCGGACGCTGACCTATGGGCGTACCCAAAAACCAATCAAGCGACAAATAACCGCAAATGCCGAGCCCGGCTAAAAGTGATAGCGATCCAAAAAAACCAAAAAAATGCAAAGGGCGTTTGACGTAGCGCGTCAAAAATACGACCGTGATCAGATCGAGAAATCCTTTGAGAAAACGTGATAATCCGAACTTGCTTTGACCATATTTGCGCGGATGATGATGCACGACGATTTCCGTGATGCGACGATAACCTTCCCATTTTGCCAAAACCGGTATGTAACGGTGCAATTCGCCGTACAAATTGACATCCTTGACCACTTCGCGCCGATATGCCTTGAGGCCACAGTTGAAATCATGCAAACGAATTCCACTCATCACGCGGGTCACAAAATTAAAAAAACGCGACGGAATGGTTTTGGAAACCGGATCATGACGCACCTTTTTCCAACCGGAAACTAAATCGTTCCCGTCCTGAAGTTTATTAACCAGATGAGGTATTTCTTCCGGATCATCCTGCAGATCGGCATCCATCGTGATCACATACGTACCCGTCGCCATTTTGAACCCCTCGGACAAAGCCGTAGATTTTCCGAAGTTTTTTCTAAATCGCAATGCTTTGACGGCGGCGTACTGTTGTTTGAGTTTTTGAATCACGGTATACGAATTATCCGTGCTGCCGTCATCGACGAAAATGATTTCATACACCACACCCATGCGGGTCGCGACGGTATGAATTTTTTCCGTGAGTTCGGGCAAAGATTCTTCTTCATTAAATAGCGGTATGACAACGCTAATGGAATAGTTGGAATCGGTCACGCGGGTATCCTGTTATTGCATCTCCACGATATCTATGTCGCGGGGATATTTGATTTTAAATATACTGCTGTTAAAAGATTCATTGACCGTACGCATATCAAAAAACAAGCTCAAAAGATCTTGTTCACGCGGTCGCACGAGACGAACGTACTTAGGAAAATATCGCCCGTCAATTTTTTGAAACCGCGAAAATTCGCGCTCGACGGATACATCGCCGGTCGAATCGTAATCCACGATACGGCTGACGGCAAATTGGGCGTACGGATCAAACCATATTTTACGATGGCCTTCGCCGGTAGTAAACTGCATAACAAAATAAGTATCATCCGCCGAAAATTCGCGCAGACGCACCAGCTCGGATTCCGGCACGCGCGGTAATCCGACCAAAAGCTCAACAAGTTCCTCATAATTGACATTGTAATCAAACGTGCGCCGAATCGCCGACGCACTGGTTTTGCCGATAATGACTTGTTTGTTGATAATATTATACACCACAAACGATTCCCGATTGAGCGACGCCTTGACGCCGTCTATACCGAGCATGCCTTCGATTTTGATATACACCGAATCCGGTAAACGAATAGCGATCTGCGCCGTAAACTGTCCGCCGCTCTTGGGCGATTCGACATTCATCGTAGCCACCGATTTGATATGACGAATCTTAGCCGCATTTTCATTGCATCGGCGAAGAACTTCCAACGGATTGACGGACGTAATATCCACAGGTTGGCGAATCACTTCTTTGGGTGCGCCGCATCCGCTAAATAGGATCAAAGCTATTAAACCAAAGAAAACCAAAAAAAATGTACGATGATGTTCAGTGCGATAGTGCATTTATTTTTTCCGTGAGCATAGAATTATCAGGATTGATCGTAAGCGCTTTTTGAAAAGCCGATAACGCGTCTTTGGTATTTCCCAATTTATGATGAATTTCGCCCAGATGCGTCCATACTTCTTCACTGTTGGGATGAACTGCAACAGCGCGCTGCGTATAGATAAGCGCTTGGGCATACTCTTCTTGTTGAAACAAAACCCAACCCATCGTGTCCAAATAATGACCGTTGTCGGGCGCTTTTTTGAGCGCTTTTTCGATCATTTGCCGCGCTTTCTCCAACCGGGTTCTGCGTTCAGCCAAACTGTAACTGTAATTATTAAGTATCACTTCGTTGTTCGGTTCAAAAACAAGAATGCGTTCGAATACGCTATCCGATTGAGTGAACCGCTTTTGATTCTGATAAATCGGCGCCAGAAGATTCATCGTCAGTAAATCGCGGCCATTGATCATGGATGCGCGCTCCAGTACATCCAACGCTTCGACGGAACGTTTGAGCTGCACCAAGGCAAAACCTAACGAGCGAAGAAAATCAAAATTATTAGGCTGCAGCCGGTCCGCATGACGAAAAGCGCGTACGGCTTTTTCATAATTACCGCTCTGGATAGACAGCAGTCCGACACTGGCATGCACCTGGAGATTGTCTTCTTGAAGCTCGGCAAGCGATTCGTAAATTTCGATCGCTTTAGGAATTTCTTTATTAAAACGGTATGCCATGGCCAGCGCCGATAGTATTTCCGTATTATTGGGATCGCTGCTGCGTGCCCTGTGATATACATCCACGGCCTTATCGTACGCACGGGAGCGCATGTAGATTTCACCCAGTTTCAATGAAAGCAGCGTATTCGCGCCGATAACGTCCAGCAACCTTGCGTAATGTACCGCCGCTTCTTTGGCTTTGCCTTGCACTTCGTATATCGTGATGAGCCGGTAATGCGCATCAATATTCGATGGATACCTCCGGCTCAGCAGTTCTAATGTTTGAATGGCTTTATCAAAATTATGCTGACGGATATGAATGTCCGCCAAAACTTCCAGTGCATCCGGATTAAAAGGATCTTTGATCAGCACGCGCTGAACAAGTACTAGCGCTTCATCGTAACGCCCGAGTTCCAAATAATCTTCCGCCAGCGCGTTGGATACGGGTAATGCATTGCTGTCGCTGAGAAGAGCAAAGCGGTAGTGCATTTCGGCTTCGCCAAATTCGCCGGACATATCGGCAATCAATGCATCCACTAAATGCTGAACGGCCACCGGCTTGTATGCATCGTAACGCGAATCCTGTGTACCGATCTGCGAATGCATACGCGAACCACAACTCCAAAGGAGCGGCAAAATCAAAAGAAAGACAGATGTCTTATAAATACGGTGTCGCATAAAAACAGATCGTGTTATAAACAAATACATTGGTCGGAATTTTTTCAGGCTACAATCAGATCGTCCGGTACTTCGATTTCCATTTCAAGTAAACCCATACCGTGGGTTTTGCCCTGAGCATCGGTTTTAAGGCTTTCCGTACCGCCACCGCCGAGCGAATCATGAATGATGAAATTAAGCGCTAAAAGATTGGGCACTTCATAACGATCCACCGGGCCATTGGCGATTTTAGAAAAATGCCGACGTACGGCCTCGGGTGTCACCTGTGCACACAAGATAGGATAATATTCTTGTTTGTAAGCGATAAGTCCGACATTGGAACTGTCTCCTTTATCGCCGCTGCGCGCATGCGCTATTTTTTTGAGCTGTATTTTTTTCAAACTGCTTCCTCGTCCTCTTCTTCGAGCGTATAGTTGCCGTCTTTGTCTTTGATCAGAATTTTGAGTTTTTGCTCCGCCGTATTGAGTTTCGCCTGGCAAAACTCTACCAATTTCATCCCGCGCTCAAACTTCACCAACGTTTCATCCAAAGGGACATCACCGTGTTCCAATGCGTCCACGATCGTTTCAAGTTCTTTGAGCGAGGTCTCAAACGTGGTCTCGGATGATTCTTCGTTTTGTTTCTTTTTACTCATAGGTATCACCTTACAAATCGCCATTATAATAATCATTCCCATCATCGTTTGCAACGATGTTCAATGAATAACGGGACACAATGAGTCCTCTTAACCCTCCGGTTTTTGAATTAAAAAAGTAATTCATTTTACTAATTTTTTATTGTTGTGCTGAACGGTCTTATGTATCTTGGCGCTGGTAACCGTTTTTTTTTAATGGAATCGAAACCGCAGGAGAACGTATGGTACTTCGGATAGCTCTATGGTTGTGTGTGGCATGGCCGACGATGGCGCAAATCAAGGTCGTGGTATTCCCTTTTCACAATACCACACAGGCACAAAAAAATGATTGGCTTTCGCACGGTTTTGCCGAAGCGCTCAATACGGAATTAGCCAAAGACACGGCACTGGATGTGATTGACCGAACCGATGTATTGGCGGAAATCAAATCCAAAGGATGGAAACAAGCCGATATCAAAGACGAAGCTAAAGCGATGGCTGTTGCACGTTCATTGGAAGCCAACCGCATGGTGTATGGTGTATTTGACGTTAAAGATTCTTCGATCAAAGTATTGACCAAATTTTTTGATCTCCGCACCGGCGTGGCCGACGGAAAAAACACATACATCGGTGAAGGCAAATTTACGACGAATAATGTGTATGCCATGTACGGCCAGATTACCAATAAAGCGCTTGTGAGTTTCGGCCGTAAGACCATTGATGAAATCGGCGGCCCGACAAAAGGCGCTATCAACGTGGATGCATACGAACCCTATATCAAAGGTATTCTCAAGTACGATGAAAGCAGCACGGTGGATGATTACAACAAGGCCATCGAAATGCTGACGCAAGCCGCTACCATTGATACGGGATTTGCACTCGCCTACGCAGGCATTGCCAAAGCCTACGCTAAAATCGCACGCATTCAGGATGTCAGCGGCAAATTGACCGAAAAGGAAGAAAGCTATAATAAGGCCCTCGAAGCCGGATTGCGCGCCGTACGCATTGATAAACGCCTTGCCGTCGGATGGACAGCACTGGCGCTCACGTACCGCGAACTGAAAGATCGCGATAAACTCATTGAAGCGGCACGTAAAGCCGTTCAAATCCGCGTTTCGCAATACGATGCCTACGATATGATCGCGGATGCGTTTTCACCGAGCTTTTTCCCTCAATACAAAATTATCGATTCGTCCATTTTTTATCGCAAAAAAAGCGTGACGTACAATACGAAATTTGCTTCCGGATTTCGCGGATTAGGCGGCGACTACATGGATAAAGGCGATTATAAAAATGCCGAACAGGCGTTCCAAAAAGCCGTCAGTATCAACCCCAAACATGCGGGTTCACGCGATCGCTTAGGTCAAATCTATTTCGCGCAGGGCGATTACATCAAAGCCAAAGATAATTTTTCTGAAGCGATTCGCTTAGACGCCAAAACACCGTTCGGATACACGCATCTTGCCGATGTACTCTATATGGAAGGAAAATATGCCGAAGCCATAGCCGCTTATGATTCGGCTCTGCATCATAATCCCAAGTTTGCGATGGCGCATTACGGTCTGGCATGGACGTTACTCAGTTCCAAACAACGCGCGTTAAGGGATTCCGTCCGGGCGCTCGCGCACGCGACTCAAGCCGTGGAAATCAGCGGGCAAAAAAATGCCGCCTTCTTATCTATGCTGGCCGAAGCTCAATTTGCCAACGGCAACAAAGAGAAAGCCATCGAAACGATTGGTTTGGCACGTGCGTTGGATTCGGCCAATACGGACTACGAATTGGCCGAAACACGTTATGCAGGAAAAGAGAAATCCGGCGATTACGCATACGCAATGCGTCGCGGTCAGATGTTCTGGAAACAAGGACGCGGTGCGGACGGTGTAAAAGAGTTTGAAGAAGCCAATAAATTAAGCCCTAAAAATGTTCACGTGCTGTTGGGATTGGCTCGTTATTACGATCAGGACAAACAATACAAAAAAGCGTTTGACCATTATTTTCTTGCACGCGCCTGCGATTGGGATAAAAAATACGTCAAACAAATTCAGGAACGAATGAACGCGTTGGAAAAGCATTCCAAATAAAGCTTCAGTTCACGTATAAAAAAACCCTCAAACAGTTTTGTTTGAGGGTTTTTTTATTTCACATCCAAAACGCATTTTCGATATGCCGGATTTCTTCGCCGTCGCTTCGGAGGCGCACCGTGATCAGATCAAAGCGGCAATCTTTTTCAGGTGCGGGATATTTGGCCAAGTAATATTCGGCGGCTTGTTTTAAAAATTTTTGCTTTTTGGGCGTAAGCCATGTTTCCGGTTCGCCAAAGGCTGATTCGTCATGCCGCCGGAGATCGGTGGTTTTGACTTCCACGATGACGATAAAAGTTTTTGACTCCGCGACAATATCCAGTTCCCCATTGCGAAACCGAAAATGCCGATGTCTTATATCGTATCCCTTCTGTTTTAAAAAAATTTCGGCCAGATTTTCGCCGTGCGTTCCGGTGTCTGTAGCGTGACTCATGATGGGATACCGAAAATCCTTCTGTAAATTGCTCGTACGAACATAAAGACAGAAAGGTTTGTGCCGATTACCGTTTCGGATAAACTCGCATTAAGTGGTTTCGTACGATAAAAATAAAGAACTATGTGAAAAAATAAATTTTTTCGCAGTAAAACTTTACAAGCCCCCCAGCGCTTTCACGATACGATCTTCGAACTGGCGCATGGTTTCATAATATTCCTTCGGGTAACCGTTGGTCAAAATACTAAACGCAATGATGTCTTTGGATTGCGTTTCGATATACCCGCTGAGCCCGCTGACGCCATAGAGAAAACCCACTTTGAGGCGTGTCGTGCCGATCAACGAAGACTCATCTTTGCGTTTGATAAATCGTTTTTTTTCTGTGCCATCAATACCGCCGATACTTAGCGACGCGATGTAATCCGATGCGTAGCGAAAATCTCGATACATATATTCCAGTAATCGCACCTGAGCCCGCGTCGTCATTTTGTTGCGTTCATCCAGGCCGCTTCCGTCGGCCATCTGAATCTCTTTTTCAGAAATTCCTACTTTCCGCAAAAAAGGCTGTAGGGCACGAATTCCTTTCTCGTCCGTTCCGGGCTCTCCAAATGCTTCGGCACCCATCATCATCAGGAGCTGTCCCACCACGTAATTATTGCTCCACTTATTGATGCCGGAGACAATGTAAGACAAATCATACGACGGAGGATCTATTAAAATTTTAGACGCTTTCGGCGTTTTACCCGTACGCAATCCTCCACTGACTTTGATATTCATAATCCCCAAGGTCTCTTTAATATTGGCGATCGTCCACCACGTCGGATTGGGTACCCGTTTGTATATGACAAATTCATTCTCATTTTTGGCAATAGTCCCGTACAAGGCAACCGTCATCTGATTTCCATTGTATCGTATAAAGGTATTATTGTGATTGACACCGATACCTTCGCCGGAATCTGTCGTCTTCACACCGTTGATAACTTTGACAAGAGATGAGATCGGCTCGATAAAAACAATCGCCGAGTCGCCGGTTTTTTCTCCCGGACGAACACAGATATTGATGATATTAAAATTGAAACCCAAGGCACCGCCAACGGCCGAATAGGCACGATCGTTCGTTTCGGCATTTTCTGTATCAATCAAATACGTATCGTCACCCACGATGTCGCCGCGAATTTCCGTCAACCCCATCGCTTTGAGGTGATAGATCGCACGCAAAAGAATTTCCGGTAAAAAATACGGATCGCCGAGACCTTTGATATAAAGATCACCGTTTAGAACGCCATTCTTAATAGCCCCGTCGTAACGAAATTCCGTGCGAAAACTTTTATTGGTTCCCCAGCGATCCAGAGCAGCCGCTGTGGTGACGAGTTTCATACACGAAGCCGTGGAACGTAACGAATCGGGATTTTTTTGATGAATGACTTGGCCGGTCAGAAGTGACTTGGCAAAAAAACCGGTGCGGATGTCTTTAAAAAAATCATCCGCATATACGGCATCAATAGCGCGCCGTACACTATCCAGTTGCGTGGAGCGATACTGTGAAAATAACGAAGCCGTCGTAAAAAAAAGAATGCATCCGTAGCGCCACATCATGAAACATCAATCCAGTTGAAATGGCGACTGAGGATCATGTTCGTGACGAATTTCGTCCACGGGTTCTTTTTTTCCTTTGCCGGCGTACAGTGTGTTGGCAAAATTATGAACGATCCCCGGTTTGCCGCCGACATTTTTGTAAGCATGGACAACCCCGGGAGGAATGATCACGCTTTGCAGATTATCTTCACCGACAAAAACAACCATCTTATGACCGTACGTCGGTGAATTTTTGCGGTTATCCCACATATAGAGTTTAAAATTAGAAGGCCCTATAAAACAAAACAGATCGGTTTGTTGGACGTGTTCATGCGGACCACGCGCCACACCCGGCAATGTCAGCGAAGTATAACCCATAACGGGTACATTTTCAGAGACCAATTCGTCCTGACGGTAAAGCTCGGTCAGCCATCCGCGATCATCAACAAACTTTTTATGGTCTTTAAGAATCACGCCCTGTATGGGGCCTTTTTTGAAAGTCATGAAACGTTACTTCTTTTTGTTGGTTGTTTCGGATTTGGATAACACCTGATATACACGTTCGCCTTCGCGGATCATAGTATATTTTTCACGGGCGATTTTTTCGATAAATTCGAGATCCGTTTTCAAACGATCCCGCTGATCGGCAAGCACGGCATGTTCGCGTTTGAGCTTTTCGATTTCTTTTTCGACGGCGGCACGCTGTTGTTTGATTTTATAAATCTGGTATGCGCCGTAATTGCCGGAAATAATAGTCAGCGCACCGATACCGACCAAAGACCAAAAAAGAATGCGACGATTACGTTTCTTTTTGATTTCTGCCGGATCGGTCGATTCGACCACGGTTTCTTTCGTTTCGTTTTTCATATATCGTATTCCTACACTTTGAATGCTTTACGTCCCGGGAAATGAGCACGGCCGCCGAGCGCTTCGTCAATGCGCAGAAGTTGATTGTACTTGGCAATGCGATCCGTGCGGGAGGCCGATCCGGTTTTGATTTGACCGCAATTAAGTGCAACCGCTATATCCGCAATGGTCGTATCTTCACTTTCGCCGGAGCGGTGACTCATCACGGCCGTATAACCGGCTTTGTGCGCCATCTGTACGGCGTCTATCGTTTCCGTCAACGAACCGATCTGATTGACTTTGACGAGGATGGAATTGGCAACACCTTTTTCAATACCTTTGGCCAAAAATTTAGGATTGGTCACAAAAAGATCATCACCGACGAGTTGGATTTTTTTACCGACAGCATCGGTAAGGTGTTTCCAACCTTCCCAGTCATTTTCCGCCATACCGTCTTCGATCGAGATGATGGGAAACTGGCGAACCCAATTTTCCCAATACGCAGCCATTTGCTCGGATGACAACTTACGTCCGTCCGATTTTTTGAAAACATATTTTCCGTTTTGATAAAATTCGCTGGAAGCCGGATCAAGAGCGATCATAATATCTTTACCGGCTTTATATCCCGCCGCTTGTATCGCCTGCAAGATCACTTCGATCGCTTCGTCATTGGATTTGAGATTGGGAGCAAATCCGCCTTCATCACCGACGGCCGTATTGTATTTTTTTCCTTTGAGTACAGTCTTGAGGTGATGAAAAACTTCCGCGCCCATACGCAATGCTTCCGTAAATGAACGCGCACCGACGGGCATCACCATAAATTCCTGAAAGTCCACATTGTTATCCGCGTGGGCGCCGCCGTTGATGATATTCATCATCGGCACGGGCAACGTATTGGCTTGAATACCGCCGATGTATTGGAACAGGGGGATATTGACTTCATTGGCCATAGCACGCGCAGCCGCGAGGCTGACGCCGAGAATGGCATTGGCGCCAAGTTTGCCTTTGTTAGCTGTGCCGTCAAGTGCGATCATCGTATGATCCAATGTAAATTGATCACCGGCTTCCATGTGCATGATTTTTTTGGCAATGATCGTGTTGACATTGTGTACGGCTTTTTGAACACCTTTTCCAAGATAACGTTTTTTATCGCCATCGCGCAATTCTACCGCTTCATGTTCGCCGGTAGATGCACCGCTGGGAACAATGGCACGGCCCATAGCGCCGCTTTCCAAGTGAATTTCGACTTCGACCGTAGGATTGCCGCGTGAATCCAATACTTCGCGGGCATGAACGTGATGGATGTGACTCATAACTATTGCTCCCGATGTTGAAACGCCGGTGGCGTGAAATTATTATTTATTGCGTTGTATGTTATATTGAACAAATTTTTTGAGCGCTTGACGCGACGGGGAATCCGGAAAATAGTTGAGCGTCTGTATCGCGCGATCGGAATATTCCTGTAACCGTTTTTTGGCGTATTCGATGCCGCCGTAGTGTTCGGTAAAGGCAATGATCTGCTTGATATCGCCGGACGTTACGCTCTTTTTGATTTTTTTCAAAATCGCTTTGCTTTCACTTTTCGGCGCACGGCTAAAAGCGTAAATCAAAGGTAATGTGATTTTTTGTTCTTTAAGATCACGGCCTTTGGTTTTGCCGATGATGGTTTGTTCTCCTTCAAAATCAAACAAATCGTCTTTGATCTGAAAGGCGACACCGATCAATTCGCCATATTCGTTCAACGCTTTGCGGTCTTCCGGCTTTTCCGTTGTCGTGATGGCCCCGAGTTCGCAGGCCGCGGCGATGAGAGCGCCCGTTTTATCGGATATCATCCGCAAATATGTCGGTTCGTCAATATCCAACTTCCTGCTTTTGTCTATCTGCATGAGCTCGCCTTCGCTGGCCCTTTTGGTAGCCACAGACAAAAGCATCATCGCGTCAAAACTTTTGATATCCACGATACTGATGAGCGCATTACCCAAAAGGTAATCCCCCATCAAGACGGCCATTTTATTTTTCCAAATAGCATTGATCGCCGGCAAACCGCGCCGCATATCCGCGCCGTCCACCACATCGTCATGGACCAGCGTGGCAGTATGTACAAGTTCGATGGTGATCGCCGCACGGTAACTGCGTTCCGTTACGGAACCGCCGCACATTTTACTACACAGCATGACCAAAACCGGGCGTAAGTTTTTTCCCCGAGAGGAAACGACATAACGCGCGATCGTGTCTACGATCTTTATTTTGGAAGTCAGCTGTGTGCTGAATTTGGTTTTAAAAATTTCAAGCTCATCTTCGATCGGATCGAAGACATCGTCTAAAGTCATGCCGAAGTCCGTAAAACTGAATCTTTATAAACTTGGGACAATGTAGGCGATTGCAATATGCAAATCAAGATGCGAACTGATATCCGATGAGTTGTTATTAAACGGTATATTTACGACCCCTTTCCGTTTCTCTTTGCAACTCAGCGAAAGAGAATACGATCTCGCTAAGACGCAAAATCGCTAAAACCTCATAATTGAATGCGAAGTGCTTTCGCTTGAAGCGTTGGTTTTAACTTGAGGATTGACCGGTATAAGGTCATTAATACAATCAAACGTTTCTGTTCCTTTACTCTTTGCGACCCTGCGAGAGAGAATATGAACTCGTTATGCACTTAGTACGCAGAAAAATATCAATGTTTTTGATTCCATTCGGGGAAACAATATTACACATAACCGATCTTGGACACGATCTCATAACCTTTTTTTATTTTCTTTGTCTTCCATCTGCTTTTTTTTACATTTGGTGCGGTTGTAGTTCATTTTGTTTACATAAGGTTTTCACGCCGTATTTTACGGTTTTATTTATGCCGGAACAGCCTTCAACACAGCGCCGATTCGAAGAACTTTGGGCAGGCCGCGGTTACTCTACGCGCATCCAAAATTTTCAGGAACTCATGCGCTTTAAAGTGCGTGATATTCTGTTGATTTCCAGCTTGTACGATTCCTACATACTCGAAGAAGATGGTCGTTTATTTGAACTCATCCAGGAGGAATACCGCGGGCTCGATATGAATCAAGCGCCGGATATTATTCACGTATCCAATGGTACGGAGGCGATACGCATACTGGATCGCCAACACCGTTTTGACCTCATCTTGATGACTTTGCATATCGAAGATATCCACGCTATCGCCCTTGCCAAAAAAATTCGTTCGCTTGGCCATGAAATGCCGATCATCGTTTTGGCTTACGATAATATCGAAACGCAGGAAGTAATGACCCATCGGGATGCCGATATTTTTGAAAATATTTTTATTTGGCAGGGCGACTACCGTCTTCTCATCGGCATTATCAAATACATCGAAGATAAAATGAATTTTGCGCACGATTCGCGTGCGATCGGCGTTCAAGGCATCATTTTGGTCGAGGATAATGTGAAGTTTTATTCCTCGTATCTGCCGATCATTTATACCGAAATCCATCGTCAGTCGCAGCGATTGATCTCCGAAGGCATCAATCTCACGCATAAATTTTTGCGTATGCGCGCACGTCCGAAAATTTTGTTATGCCATACCTACGAAGAAGCGTGGAAATATTACGAAGAGTATAATGAATATATACTCGGAATGATCTCCGACGTGGACTTTCCGCGTAATGGCACCGTCGAATCCAAAGTCGGATTACTGCTCGCACGGACGATACGCGAAAAACAGTCGGATATCCCCATACTTTTGCAATCCAACGAATCTTCGTATAGCGAAGAAGCCCGTGAGATCGGCGCCGCTTTTGTTCTCAAAGATTCTCCCGTTTTGCTTCAGGAACTCAGCGATTTCATGAAACAAAATTTCAGCTTCGGCGATTTTGTGTTTCGCTTGGAAGACGGTTCCGAAGCCGGCCGCGCATCGGATCTGAGTTCGCTCGAAGAAACACTGCATAGCGTGCCCGCTGAAAGCGTTCAATATCACGGCGAACGCAATCACTTTTCCAACTGGCTCAAAGCCCGCACTGAATTTTGGCTCGCCCATAAGTTAAAACCGAAAAAAGTTACGGACTATGCTACCGTCGAAGATATTCGCCAGCATGTCATCAAAGTACTCAAAGATTACCGCGAAATTCGTCAACGCGCCAACATTACCGATTTCAGCAAAGACACTTTCGATCCGGAAAGCAGTTTTGCCCGCATCGGCGGCGGTTCGCTCGGCGGTAAAGCGCGCGGTCTCGGTTTCGTCAAAACATTGCTCAATAATTACAACATGCGTTATGCTTTTGAAGGCGCTAAAATATTTGTCCCGGCCGCCGTGGCGATCGGTACCAGTGTCTTCGATCAGTTTTTGGAGCAAAATAATTTGCGTGAGTTGGCGTTAAATTCGACCGATGATCGTGAAATTGCCGATTCCTTTCATTCGGCTTCTTATTTTCCGCCCGAAGTGATAACGCAATTACGCGAATTTTTGGAAATGGTGAGCGTTCCGCTCGCCGTGCGCTCTTCCAGTTTGCTCGAGGATTCGCAATATCATCCTTTTGCGGGCGTGTACGAAACCTACATGATCCCCAACAATCACGCCGATACTGAGACGCGACTCCAGGAGCTGCTCACGACGATCAAAAAAGTGTATGCTTCGACTTTTTACAAAGCGACTAAAGATTATATCAAACAAACCGCCTACCGCCTTGAAGAAGAAAAAATGGCGGTGATTATTATGCGAACTGTCGGTGCTGCACACGATAATCGGTTTTATCCGGATTTCTCCGGCGTGGCGAAGTCTTATAATTTTTACCCGATGCCGCCACAGACCGCTAAAGATGGAATTGCATCCATAGCACTGGGACTCGGTAAAACTATCGTGGACGGAGGCAACACCGTTCGTTTTTGCCCCAAATATCCAAAACATTTGATCCAACAATTTTCCACCAAAGAAGCGCTTAAAACCAGCCAGACCGAATTTTACGCTATGAAGCTCGGCGCTACGGAAGTGGACTTGTATCGTGACACCAAAGATCGCTTGATTGAGAAGTTTACGTTGGATACGGCTGAAAAAGACGGGTCATTACGTTTTTCAGGTTCGACCTATTCTATTGAAAATGACGCGGTGTACGACGGCATTTCCCGCGCCGGTATGCGTATTGTTACGTTCGCGCCGATTTTAAAAAATAAAATGTTTCCACTGCCTGAAATCCTGGACTTGCTTTTGGAGCTTGGAAAGTGGGGTATGGGTTCGGAAATCGAAATGGAGTTTGCCGTAAATATGTCCACTCCGCCCGGTAAGCCGCGCGAATTTGGCGTGCTGCAAATGCGTCCGTTGGTTTTGCGTTTGGAAAATGACGCCCTGGATGTGACACCGTACCGGCGGGAAGAAATGATTTGTGAAAGTACGCAAGTGCTGGGTAACGGCGTTATTGATTCGATCCGCGATATTTTGGTCGTGGATTATGATCGTTTTGATCGCGCCCGCAGCAAAGAGGTCGCGTTGGAAATCGCTCAGCTCAATGAAAAATTAGTTCGCGAAGGCAAGCCTTATGCATTGATCGGCGTGGGGCGCTGGGGCAGTTTGGATCACTGGCTGGGCATACCCGTACGATGGGATCAGATCAATGGCGCCCGAGCGATCGTCGAATCCAGTTTTCGCGATTTTGATGTGGATCCGTCGCAAGGTTCGCATTTTTTTCAAAACATCACCAGCTTTCAAGTCGGCTACTTCACTGTCCCTCATCATGCGGCCTCCAGCTTTGTAGATTGGGCTTGGCTATCCGCGCAAAAAGCAGAAGAAGAACTAAATTTTACACGGCATTTGTCGTTTGAAAATCCTATCGTAGCGGTGATCAACGGACATGATGGAAAAGGGGTTTTACTGAAACCGAAACCTCCATCGAAAGAAAGTGCGGTGTCTTTATGAACACGCAATCGCTTGAGTTTGTTCAAAAAACAAAGCAGGAATTGAACTGCAAAATCATTCGCACGATGTTGAATTATGCGCTCGAAAAAGCAGGGCCTGATGCCGAACGCAAGCTGATCGAACGCATGGGGCTGACACGCGAGTATTTGCAAAATGAAAATAATTGGGTTTCGTTTGACGTTTATACGCATGCCTGCGAGGCTATGAAAACGATTTTCAACGATGACCGCATTATGTACCGCGTCGGGATTTATTCATTTTCCAATCTTGAAAACTTCGGCGCTATCGCCAAAATGGCTGTCTATCTTCTCAAACCGGAAAGCATATACCGGCGAACGGCCGAAGTCGCTAACCAGGCTGTCAAATTCGGCACATACCGAGTGGTCGAAATTGAAAGCAATCGCCTTCTGTTAGAATTCAAAAATCGCGAGGGTTATAAATTTCATCAACATAATTGCGATTATCGCCTGGGTGTTTTTGCAGGGATACCACAACTTTTCGGATTGCCTATCGCACGTCATCGTAGCATTCAATGTGTTTCCGATGGTGCGGATCGGTGTTTATACGAGTTCCGCTGGTTATCGCGTACATGGGAAATATTCGGTCGGCATGCACGAATCGGCCTTGTTATGGGTATTTTATTTGCCCTCGTTTTGACGGTTCTTAACCGATTTACTTTTTCGCATTTTAGCCAACCGGCTTTATTGATCAGCGGTGCGGCCGTTCTGTATCTGATCGGTATCATACTCGATATGAAACATACGGCACAGTACAGTGCGTTTATTAATTCAGGCAAATCCGATGAGATCGAAGAAGCGATGGCGTTTGCTAATCAAAAATACCAGGAAGCGGCCGACAACATAACCAAGCTTCAAGCGATCATCGAAGGCAATGCCGTACTTCAATCGAAGCTGATTAAATCCGAGTTGGTCGAAATCGTTCTTGAGATCATAAAACACAATCTCGGTTATGATCGCGCCATGATTCTCTTTAAAAATAATACGCAGCCTTTGTTGGATTCGCCTAAACTCATCGGCAACCTCAGTCCGGAGATGGAGCAAGCACTGCTTAATTATAAAATCAACCTTACGGACGAAACCGCCATCAATACCCGAGTTTTTTATAGCGGCGAATCTGCACTAATCACGGATATGTCCGATGTGAAAAACAATACCGAAATGAAAGCGGTCCAATTGTCCGGTACAAAATCATTTGTCATTTTACCATTTAAAATCGGTTCGCGTGTGGTCGGAACATTGACGGTTGATAAAATCAGTTCACCGAAAATCATGACACGCGAAGATGTGCGTATTCTCAATACACTCCTCAATATGTTATCCGTCGCTTTGGAAAACGCCGAACTGTATCAGGATTTGGAAGCCCGCGTTCGTGAACGTACAGCCCAACTCAACGAAACCAACAAAAAATTGGAATCGGCTTACGATGAACTCAAACAAGCTCAGGCGCAATTATTACACAATGAAAAAATGGCGAGCCTTGGTAAATTGGTAGCCGGTATCGCGCACGAAATGAATAACCCTGCCGGCATACTTTCCGGATATATCGAACTCATGGAACTGCATGCCAATCGCCTACGCAAAGATCTGGAAATTTTGGACCAATTCAGTGCGGCGCATGAAGATATTGCCGGTACCATACAACATATTGAGAAGAACATTCTTGAAATTACCGATTCGATCGAGCCGTGCAAACGCTCTGTCTGGCGTATCAAGAGCATCATTCAGGATTTACGCAATTTTTCCCGTTTGGACGAAAACGAACTTATGCCTGCCAACATCAACGAAGGCCTTGAGAATACGCTTAAGTTTTTTAAAAGCCAGGCCGAAGGACGCATTCGCATCATTACGCATTTCAATCCCATCCCTCAGGTCACTTGTTTCCCCGGTCATCTCAATCAAGTGTTCAGCAATGTTATTTCAAACGCTATCGAAGCAATAGATGGAGCCGGCACGATCGAAGTACACACTTCTAAAAGCGAACCGACATCGGATGTGCCGACAGATCATATCGTCGTCAAAATCAAAGATTCGGGACACGGCATTCCGGCGGAAATTCAGGGTAAAATCTTTGATCCATTTTTTACCACCAAAGATATCGGCGCAGGCAAAGGATTAGGTTTATCGATTGCTTATGGTATCATCAAACAACACAGCGGAAGCATCTCCGCCGAAAGTGAACAAGATCAAGGTGCGTGTATTACAATTCGCATTCCGATAGAATATGGCTATGAAAGAAAAGGGTAAACCGTATGAGCAGTGATCGCGTGATCGAAATAAATACTGATAGCGTGGCATGGGAATCATCCGACAGCAAAGGCGTTTTTTATAAATCTCTACGCTATGATAAGGAAACCAAAGCCGGGGCGGTTTTGATTCGTATGGAACCGGGATCCGATTATCCTGAGCATGAGCATACACGCGGTGAAGACTTTATCGTATTAGATGGCGAATTGATCATCGGGAATAAAACATTCCCCGCACAGAGTTACGTATACAGTCCGCCGCAATCCGTGCACCACCCGCGCACCGAAAAAGGATGTACTCTTTTTGCCGTATTTCACGGTAAAATCATCAACCTCAAATAACCTCCCATGATCGCTGTACATCTGGCTTTGTTTTTTGTGTCGCTTGTTTTCGGCGTCAATGCGGTGACTTCCAAATACGCTATGCGCGAAATTCACCCGATGGCTTTGGTGTTTATTCGCATCATAAGCGCCGCCGCGATTCTCTACATCATACAACGGCTTTGGATCAAAGAGAAAATTCAAACGCGCAGGGATTATTTTTTACTGGCGGGATACAGTACCGTCGGTATCGTGATCAATCAGGTACTTTTTCTTAAAGGGCTTGCCTTAACAACAGCCATCAATGCGACCGTACTGATCACGACCATGCCCGCCGCAACGATCGGTATCGCCATACTTCTGCGCAAAGAACCTCCGAGCTTCCGAAAAATTATCGGCTCGATGATTTCCTTTAGCGGCGTTATCCTGTTACTCGGCAGCGAACGTATAGACTTCAGCAACGATTATTTTGTCGGTAATCTGCTCGTTTTCCTCAACGGCATCTCGTACAGTTTTTATTTGGTTATTTCACGGGATCTTTTGAAGCGTTATCACCCGTCGACCGTAACAACGTGGATATTTGTTTTTGGTGCTGTCGGTGTTTTCCCGTTTGGCATCGGCGAAATATCGCGCCTTGATTGGGCGTCCGTCAGCTTCACGGCATGGGCGTGCGTGGCGTTTTTGATTATTTTTTCTTCCGTGATCGTGTACTTTATCAACAATTGGGCACTGCGCAAAACATCGTCATCGGTTGTCGCTGTATATATTTATGTCCAACCGATTGTTGCGACGTTGATTTCAACCCAAATGATGGGTGAAATCCTACGCATGGAAACAGTAATCGCTGCGTTGTTGATTTTTAGCGGCGTATTTATTGTCACGCTTAAAATGCGAGAAGAAATGAAAAAAGAAAAAAGTAACGACAACAAAGAAATAGATCTCGTCAAAGAATCCATGATCATGAAAGAAGATTGATTTCTATAGACTCATTCACGCTATCACTTACCTAACGCACCGCTTACTACTAAATATATATCACATCGTTTCTTACCGAACACTCTGCTACCCTATCATAGCCTATCAAAATACTTCGACCATATTGAAAAAAAACAGCTTGACTCTTCAATTGTATTTTGTTTTATTAACAAAGTACTTTGCATCACAAAGTTAATAAATAAGGTTTTACAATGAATAAATCCAACGCAAAAGAACAACTTGATTACATCCAGACCGTATTGGATCGGGCCACTGTTTATACCAATATCTCAGGCTGGTCAGCCATTTCGGTAGGCATTTTGGGCACGATCGCAGGCTTTTACTCGGAATGGGCGCTCAAAGGATCGCTGGACTACCAAACTTATATCGCATCGTTGGTTGGGTGTTGGAGTTTTTGTTTTATCGCTTCGATCGCATTAGCTGTATTTTTTTCAGCCCGACGCGCAAAGCGTATGAATGAAAAAATCTGGGTCGAACCGATCAAACAAGCCGTACGGCATTTTTCAGTATTCGTTTTTATCGGCGGCGTGCAAACTGCGGCTTGTACATTCTATCATGCATATTATTTGATCCCGTCGGTTTGGATGCTCTGCTACGGAGGCGGCATCATTGTCGGCGGATTGTATTCCGTCAAAGAAATTCGAATCCTCGGATTATTTTTCCTAGCCGCCGGAAGTATTGCTCTTTTTTCACCGGTTTGGAATCAAATCGCATTGATGAGCACCTTCGGTTTCGGTCATATTATTCTGGGACTGATCATTCTGAAAAAGTATAACCAACCGTTACCGCACAAGTCTTAGCGACGAAACACTTTATGAAAACTGAAATTCATCATATTGACGAAGTCATTCACCAAAAAGTGCGACTTGGTATTATGACCATTTTGGCTGCACGGCGCGATGCGGATTTTACGGAGCTCAAACAAGAATTAACGCTTTCGGACGGCAATCTCAGTACCCACCTGTCATTGCTTGAAAAACATCACTACATCACCATTCAGAAACAGTTTAGCGGAAGGAAACCTCAGACAACCATTGCTATAACGGAAATCGGTAAAACGGCTTTAAAAAATTACCTTACCATTTTACGAAAGATCATCGAATCATGAATCATCGCATTTCCCGGATCAGCATCTTTCACAAGGTGCCAAGCCGCCTTCAGTGGTTGATCGCATATGTTGGATTTCTAGCGCTCGTTAGCGTTTCAGCGTATAGTTATGGTTTGCCTCGTTGGCTTGATATCATTCCTTTTTATGATACTATCGGTCACTTTGTGCTTATGGGCATTTTGGGAATTCTCACCTTGCTGGTTTTACGACGCACTATTCGCATAAAATTAGACATTAGCGTAGCTCTCGCTCCGATAGTGATCAGCCTTATTTCTATTGCAGACGAATATCTACAAAAACTATCCCCGCATCGGACGTTTAGTTACCTCGACATGGCGGCCAATCTGATCGGTATCTGGACTTTTTATTTCATCTATCGCTTTTATGCCAAAAGTAAACGTGTAAAGGAGGAATCGTTATGACTACGCCGCGTTTGTTTGCAATAATGGGTATTTTTTTCTGCACGATGATCGCCTGGTTTATTTTAGCGGGCAGTATTTCGTTTCGTACCGATGAAAAAAGATTGAGCTTCGGTCCGCGTATGGCCTCGCACTGGGGCGGTGTGCACAAACAAGAAACACCCCAATTGTTTTATCATGTCAAAGAATGGGCGGTCACCAAAGAGACCAGTACCAATGCCGCCGGTGCCAGCGTGACGGTAGAAAAAAGTTCGGAGGTGGATGTCAAAAAAAATATCGAATGCGGTAAAACACAAATTAACGCTGATTTTGAAGTTGATTACCGGCAAAAAGGCCTCTTGTGGTACAGCGTGTATAAAGTACGTTTTTCCGGTTTATACACATTTACCAATCCATCCGCTAAAGAAGAAGATGTAACGATTGACTTTACTTTTCCCGCCGCTCAGGCGATCTATGACGATTTCGTTTTCCAATGGGATGGCCAAGAGCTGTTAAAAACAGAAACCATTCGCGAATCTTCCGATGATCCTTATCGTCAAGACAGCAAACCGGGTTCTTTACGTGCGAATATTAAGATGAAACCGGGTCAGATCGCTGTTTTAAAAGTAGGTTATACTTCCCAAGGAACCGGGACATGGGAATACAGTGTCGGCGAAGGCACCAAACGGGTTACGGATTTTCAATTGACTGCACAGACGCATTTCAAAGAATTTGATATTCCGGAATTTAGTATTTCTCCCGGCACTAAGACTGAAACGGCAGACGGTTGGTCATTAGTTTGGCAGTACAAAGACATCATCTCCGACGTTCGTATCGGTCTCGGTATGCCTAAAAAATTAGACCCCGGACCGGTAGCCGAACGCATCAGTTTTTTTGCTCCGGTATCGTTACTATTTTTCTTCTGCATTCTTATTATTATCGGAGCGATACGTGATGTGCGAATGCATCCGATGAATTATTTTTTCCTCGCGGCCGCCTTTTTTTCGTTTCATCTGCTTTTCGCGTATCTCGTGGATCATCTGGCACTTGAACTTTCATTTGCGATTTCATCCATTGTCTCCGTCACACTCGTCGCCGCTTATATGCGCCTTGTAACCTCGTGGCCTTATACCGTACGTGTGGTGATGCCTACGCAAGTGATTTATCTGATCCTATTTTCCTATAGTTTCTTTTTCGAAGGCTACACCGGACTCACGATCACGATCGGTGCTATCGTAACGCTTTTTATTCTTATGCAGATGACAGGTAAAACGGATTGGAATGCTATTTTCAAAAAAGATATCAAATCATAAAAATCGTATTTAGCAAAAAACAAAAAACGCCGCTCCTATTCGGGCGGCGTTTTTTATTGCTCGAAAATCTATGATTAGCGAAGTGTCAAACCAACGCCAAGGGTCGCTGATTTATATTTACCAAATCCTAACTCACCATTAACATTGAATAACCACATCAAACGAACGTTCGCACCGACAATGCCTCGCATGCTATTTTTGCCGCTTTGAGAAAATTCTACCGTTTGACCACCAATATCATTTCCGTTCTCATCTTTAACACCAGAAGCAGCTTCATACTTAACATCCATTGATGACGATTCTACACCGACACCGCCATATACGCCGATTTTGAGAATCAACAAATTAAAGCTTTTTCCTCCAAGAACGTCAAATGATTTTGCACTGGCTTTGAAAACGTCGCCGATAGAAAGTTTCTGATAAAAAACACCTGCGGCCAAATCAAGAGGAATAGGTAACGGAATCCATTGGTTCAAATTGTGTTTAGCGCCCAAACCAAACAAACCAACTTTACCTACTTTACCGGCAGAAACAGCAGGCACATAGCGTAAAATAACATCTGTTTTAAAAGGAACTCCGACAGTCAATTGCGGTGCGACAAAAAAGCCACTAGCGCCACCGGGAACTCCGGCGCCACCGGGTAGTTCAATATCTCCTCCGATACCGGTAAAAACCGTTTTGGACTTAGGGCCGATCGCTGTACTCGCTTTTCCACTGGTATATCCGGGAGGTAATACAGGTGTATAAGTCTCTTCAGACTTGGGAGCAAATGCGGAAGCAATTACCAATTGGAAATCAAATCCGAGTACGCTGTGTGTTTCCGGTGAGCGGAAAATACCGCTATTCATCGCTACACCAAAACCTGAAACGAGTGGGCGCATATAAGACTTGGCATTGGTTTCAGCCATAGCCTTTATCTTTTCTTCCAGATCATCGCCCGCCATGGCACGTTCAGTCGTAACGGTTAAAATCAAACCTGCAAGCATCAGTCGCAAAAATGACTTCATGTCTCTCTCCTTCAAGTAATTTAGTGAAAAATGAAAATCTTTAGGTTAATGAGAAGCGTGTACAAATTTAACTGTAACTTTGCGTAATTGCAATACGCATGATTGCTGAGAAGATAAATAGTCAACTAGCGTGCCAAATTACCGAAATCGAAAAAACAACAAGTTAATTATGATATAAAAACAAAGCGTCGCATATATGCGATTATTCACAGAAAACATGCGTCGCTAAAACGCTACTTTTTTCGAGCCACAATGATAGCCGAACTGCCAAAACTCAGGAGATGGGCCGTTTTGATTTCATATTCAAAACGTACGAGTGACTCTTGCCATTTTTCAAACCAGTTGGAATTTTGTATGAGTGAGGTTAACCCACCGTCAAAAACTTCATGCCATTCAGGAAAAAATCGCATGCCAACAAAATTCATCGCGCGGTTATATTTCCGCCAAATGGCGCGCGCTACCGAGTTGGGTGGATAATAAAAATCATGCACAGCGATTACGCCTGATGATTTGAGGTGCGGATTTATATTGGAAAGCAAAATTTCGGGATCAACATATTTGGGGATGTACGACGAAATAACGGCATCAAAAATTCCCTCAAGTTTTACATCTTCCGCATTACCGAGTAAAAACGAAGCCCGAAGGTTTTTTGATCGGATACGACGCTCATACATTTTCAAATAATCATCTGTAATATCCACCCCGACAATGTCGGCATCCGGACATCGTTTGGCAATTCCCTCCGTCACGATACCTGTTCCACAGGCCAGATCTAAAACGCGGCGACTGTCCTTGGGTATGTGTCGTAACAACATCCGCTTCCAGTGATAATCCAAACCTAAAGTAAATCCGTGTACGACACGATCATAAGAATGACCGGTCCCCGGAAAAAAAGAACGGATGATGGATGAGCGGTTTTTTATAGTATCCCTTCCAACATCCTTCATCCGTGTGTTCCTTAGATCAGAATTATATTTGTTTTTTATTTCTTCTTAAAATCCAGCGAAAGTGAATTGATACAATAACGCAATCCTGTCGGATCCGGTCCGTCTTCAAACACATGACCGAGATGCCCACCGCAGCGTGCACAGTGCACCTCTACACGATGCATCCCGTAGGAGGTGTCCTGCGTTTCCGATACAGCTTCTTTGCCTGCCGGTTGATAAAAACTGGGCCACCCGCTTCCTGAATCGTATTTGGTTTGCGAGTCAAAAAGCTCCAATCCGCAAGCCGCACACACATACATACCTTTTTCATGGTGATCCCAATATTTTCCCGTAAATGCGCGCTCGGTTCCCTGCTGACGCAAGACTTTGTACTGATCCGGTGATAATTCTTTTTTCCACTCCTCTTCGCTTTTCACGATCTGATCCTTTCGGGTTGAGTTTTGTACCGCATGGGTTGACGGATGTTGTGCGTTGGAACACGCAGTCATCATGAGCCAAACTGCAAAAAGTAACTTCTTCATTCTTTTTTCTTTCGATGGTTTCTCGACTTAATCTAACACCGAGACGATTGCAATATTCCCATCCTATTGATTTTGTGATCCGTATCACACACACTCAAGTGTATCAGGGTTCGTTTTTATATATAACCCCATCTTTCATTACAAATACTACCTTACGCATCACAGCTATATTTTCCGTCGGATCCCCATCGACGGCAATAAGATCAGCCATTTTTCCTTCTTCTATTGAACCTGTGATTTTTTCAACGCCCAAGAGCGTTGCCGACGCATACGTCGCTGCACGTAATGCATCCGTCGGACTCATACCATACGCAGTCATCCGCTCGAGTTCCTGGGCATTAGTACCCGGTAATTCAAACGTATCCGTCCCGAAAACGATTTTGACGCCGGCTTTCAGCGCACGCTGAAACGAAAGTGTATGTTGTTTTACGGTGCGCGCCAGCTTGCGTTTGTTTTCATCCGACACAGGACTAAAGATAACACCGTCGCGCCACAATTCGTATACCATCAAAGTCGGTACATAATAGATATTCTTTTTCGCCATCCGCCGGCAGGTCTCATCACTAAGATAGAGACCGTGCTCAATCGAATTGACACCGACAGCAATGGCCAGTCGCGCAGCCGTATCCGAATACACATGGGCCGCAACACGTAAACCGTTATGGTGCGCTTCATCCACAAGCACTCGTAATTCGTCCGGCGTGTAGTGCATTGCTCCCGTCAGCGAATCCTTACTTGTTTCTCTTTTTTCATACGACTCCATATATACTTTGATCACATCCGCACCAAGTTTGGACAGACGTCGAATTTGTTTACGAATTTCATCCGCGCCGTCGGCATGAAATGCAATCAGAGGAAATTCATAATACGGCGAATAACCGACAAGATCGTACGCACCCGTCGGAACAATAGGTTGAATGGCCGTTAATATCCGGGGACCGGGAACGATCTTTTTTTGGATAGCATCGCGCAACGCCACATCCGCCAAACCTGCGCCTTCGTTACCCAAATCACGAATTGTCGTTATGCCCGCCTCCAAAGTTTTCCGTGCCAATACGGTTCCGTACACCGCGCGGTATTCCGGAGTTTCACGCAATATCTGTCCATCATAATCCCCGGGGTGCAAGACAATATGCGTGTGTGCGTCTATGAGACCGGGAAGTACTGTTTTTTCGCGTAAATCTATGATCTTACCGTTATACGATGGGCGAATATCGTCATTTACCCGAACGATTCGATCATTAAAAACGACAAGAAGCTTATTTTTTTGAATACGCGAACCGACCCCATCATACAAACGCCCCGCTCTGATAAACAGTGTGTCCTGTTGCGCATGCAGCAACTGCATACTCAAAATGATCAACCCGATTAAAATTCGTCCCATGACAAATTCCTTTTCCGTTTTCTAAAATAGAATAGAGCGGAGATAATTTAAAATTTATTTATTTGATAATCGCAAACTTAACTGATTTGGAACCTAAAGGCGATGAAATAAGTGCGATGTACACACCGCTGGCAACAGAATAGTTGTTTTCATTCATGAGATCCCAATACTCCGAAGAAGTAAATCCCGCCGGTGCATCGTGCGGATTCTTTGGATCAAATGAATCGCGATCATTAAACGAAGTCGCATTGTGAGTCAATGTCCTTACCAAGTCACCGGCTACCGTAAATATACGAATTGTACAGTTTTTCGGAAGTCCTGTAAAATAAACTCGCCTTCCTTTTTCATGCATAACATAAAAAGGATTAGGCACCACGTTAACAGTATTCAAGTCCTGTTTTGTCGTCGCCATGGCTTGCTTAGGTGTTACATGTTTGGGTTCTGTTCTTAAACCACCTTCGGTGCTTACAGGTAAAAGTATGGGCTTTTTTATATATTGCCCCACATTTATGTCTATCGAATCCTGACCGAATATCTGAGGCTGTATGTCGTATGAGGTAACCTTATAAAAATACGTGAACCCGTTGATCACATTGGAATCTACATAAGCGTATTGTAAGCCGGTGTTTTTTCCTGCATACACCGAATGGTAATACCATTTTCCTTGCGAATCGAGTACTAACTCAGATACGTTCCCATAGCCGTCGATCTTATCAAACTCCGCTAATTTCTCAAAAGAACCCTCCAGCCCCGTTCGGCTGCGATATACCCGATACCCCTGAAAATCATGAAGCACAAAATTATCACTAAATCCATTACTCTGGCCAAACCCGCCGGCCAAGGCCATAGCATCTTCAGAACGCTCAGCAAGCGAATCCCATGTGACTTGCACAAAACCATCACCCGGCGTTACCTCAAATTCCGGCGCTTTCGGTGCTAATTTACCCTGCGTAAGTAAACCACGATACCCTGCCTGCATTAGCTCGTGACTTGAAAACAAATCATACACTGCATCGTAACGGTCTTTACCCATCCCTCCTACGATACTCACCCAAAATTCCTGTGCTATATTAGTATCCAATACAAAAGGCCCGCAACCCGCCAGCATTCTTTTGTCGGCAGGTGATTTATCTGCTAATTGTGTCAATGACGGATACGCCCATCCATTTACAAGATAGTTTTGATTTATACCGTTCGGCGCTAGCCCCGTCAATGCATTATAGCGGACTGTATTAGAATACTCACCCCCCGCTTTCCACACATAGTTTCCTGTTGTCATGCCCAAAAGGATGCTGTCACCCTGCAAGATTCTTTGTTTGTATTGTTGATCCGACGGGTCAAAAACAAGTATTCTTTTATTGTCTGCATACTTTTGAGCATGTAGAGGTTTCGCTTTTGATGCACTTATAGCTGCTCCCTGGAGTATACTAATGCCAACCGCCTTGGGGCTGTCGGTCTCATCTACATTGTATGTATATACTATTTCTTTCGTCGAATCAGTGCCGACGAGATCATTGCCCGCAATATCCACATCCGCATCCATCCATAAACCGAAATAAGCCGAATCGTAGGCGGCATTAGTTTTATTCCTGACCGTGTATTTGAGTAGTACTGAATTTTCAAACACCGGAAGGTTATAGGCAAAAGATTCCAATATAACTTCAAGACCAAGCCCTGGGTCTGGACTGGGGTCTTGGTCTAAACTAGTATCCAGATCATTGAATACGGCCCATGTCTGTACATCCGCTAATAATGCAGGTGTTCCGTCTAAATTATGATCCGCTAAGTCAGTCCAGTTATCCCAGTCATGACCCGAGCGGGACTGATCAATCACATAAACCTGATTATCCGGGTGATTGACCGAATCGGCAACCAACTGATCAAAAGGAACACCCGAATTAAGTATCCGGCCCGGCTGATATTCGGTACCAAACATCGTTTCGCTTACAACCGGTACACCGTTCTTGATAGCACCAATCCATGCGCCGGCGGCAAATACGATCGTCACCCGACTCCCGCGAGGAAACTCTCCGCCGGCATGATTACCGTTTTGATCAGCATCCGGTGAATCGTACATCAATGAACCTTGATTGCGCATCACATAACGCCAGTTACCGCCGTCAATAAACTTCAAATCAACAATATCCGGCTTACGGAGTTTGAGTTTGAGACGCGTTTGAGCATCAATACCGGTGTAGGCAAGCTCTATAGACAGGCCGACGCATAGACAAAAGATAACCATAAAGAATACAAATCGCATACTTCACCTCTCATTAAGATAGATACAGGTATTAAGTACAGATTTGCATTGAAATCTTACAAACAAATTCATTTTTTTGTTTTTAGGAGGCCGGTTGCAAAATACTGATAGCAATCTATCAAAAAAATCATTCGTTTCTTTTATGTGGCTTTGTAGTGATATTCTCTCGACTATGTCTTAGATACCAATAAAGCGGTCAATTGTATCTGCATATTTAGTGAATTTCGCTTTTTTTCTGTATGTCGCCCATTAACTCGTACCACATCTATTAACACTTGTTAGTTTCGGCTGTAGGATGAGGTCGCTGAGAACGTCGTATGATTCGTCAATTGGGACATACTTATTACAATGACCTTGATTTTTTTAGAAGTATGAATAAATTACGTACACCTTTCTCAAGTGATCGTATAGCAAAATTTTCAAAGGAATATGTATGCGTACTACACTTAATCTATGGATGTTTTGTAGTTTAGTTTTTCTTGGATGTGATTCACACTCTAAAAAAAACCAACACGAAATCATACCACCTGCTGAAACGGAAATAGCCGTTAGCGGATTGACGACGGATGAGCAAGCAATTCATGACGATGGACGTGAGTTATTTTTTACAAAATTCACTATTGATGATGGTTTGGGGCCTTTTTTTGCCGAACAATCATGCGGGCTGTGCCATGAAGGTGCAGGGCGCGGGCCGGGTAAAGTACTGCGCATAGGGCGAACTACGAATGGCTCATTTGATCCGATGGCTGAATTTGGCGGTCCAACAATACAATTTCGTACTGCACTTGAAAATCGCGTACCGGAAACAGTTCCTCCGGAGGCTCAGTTTGTCAATTTTCGAGTCGCTCCTCCTATGTGGGGCAGAGGGTTTATCCAGGAAATACCGGCGGAAACAATTGTCGCCAACGCTGATCCTAATGATGCCGATGCCGATGGTATCTCAGGACGCGCCAACTATATCATCATGAGTTTCGTTGATTCACCTACGCATCCTGAACTGGGGCGTCACGGCATAAAAGCACAAATGTCGCGAATTCTGGACTTTGCAGATAATGCTTTTTTACATGACCTCGGAATGACATCGCCTATGCGTCCGTACGAGTTAGTTAATCCGAATGCACGCGATGCCAAAGATAAAAAATCAGGAGTGGACATCCGTCACGACGATGTAGAGAAGGTAGATTTTTTTATCCGCACTAGTGATTTCCCGCCTATGTTGCCGGAAACAGGAAACATACCTGCCGGAAAAACACTATTTAGCACGATAGGCTGTAACAAATGCCATATTCCCGCTATGACTACCGGTGCATCTGAAATCGCTGCATTAAGTAATAAAACGGTGTTTTTTTATTCCGATTTCCTATTGCATGATATGGGTCAAGCTCTTTCTGACGGCGTATTGGACGGAGATGCTAAACCGCAAGAGTTTAAGACACCCACGCTCCGCGGCCTTCGTTTCTTTAAAGACTTTCTGCATGATGGGCGCGCTAAAAGCACCGATGAAGCGATACGCATGCATGGCGGTGAAGCGACATCCGTTCGCGATAACTTCATCGGACTGACACAGGACGATCGTGATGCAATCATTGCATTTTTGAATTCTCTATAGATAGAACAGGACTACTTATGAATCCTATCAGATCATTGTTGGTACTTCTTATTACTATGCTGGTTACTCTGTCTTCATGTGAAGGCCCTGAAAGCGGAACATTCAGCGGAATTTATTTTGGCAGGCCCCCTCGCAAATTGCGCGATGGGCAAGGCTACTTCGAAATGTGGCTTGGTTTCCCCAAAACCGGTGGCGGCAAAGAGTGGGTAAGTATTTTAAAGTTTGATCGTGTAGAAAGCACGAATAAACCTTTTTTGAACAACAAAGCGGCAACTCTCAAAAAACCTGATCGTGATCTCAGCGATGCCGTTTCAGCGGCGATTTCTATAGAACTTGAAAACGATCCAGATCCGGCTATGCCCAACAGGATATTCATGAGCGGAGAATTCTCAAATGGTGTTGCTTCTTTGGAACTCAGCGGTGAAGACGCGTTGAATTTGGATCTCAGTGATCCGGCTGTAATTAGCGGAAAATTTGTACTTGGAACACCATCTGATACAATAAACGATAACGACGATAGCGGAGTTTGGTTTGTTGATGCGCCCTTTGGCCAACCACAAAATCCGGGACTGTCACTCCCCACTTTGCCTAACGGCTTTAAATATGAAGCTTGGATTGCTACCCAATCAGAAACAGTATGTATTTCAACCGGTCAATTTAAACGCGCCGACAGCATGGATTATAACGGTACAGGGCCCAACGGAGGTAATACACCTACACCCAATGTTCCAGGAGAAGATCTTGTTTATGATCAATTCAATGTAGACGTTCAGGGTCGGACTGTTGATGTTTCAGTCCAAGAAGCCTATCTTGACACATTTGCGTTTCCGATAAGAATTCAAAAAACTATTCAGAAAAACCCTTTGACAAACGCCAAAGATTATTGGGATGTAGTAGTATCTGTTGAGCCGGATCCCGATAATGATCCTGAAGAGCCTTTTGCGGTTTTCCCGTTGGTTAAATTTGGTCCTATATTTGAGTCCGTCAACACGGTAATCCCTTTGACTAATTTTACGGGTGGTGTTTCCCAATACGTTGTCATTGATTTGTCAAAATTGTAGACTTTTTTGTTATAGGCGACAGCTCTCTAAAACATTTTCATAGATTAATTAAATTGAGCTTTAAATTTGGGCTATATTTGTCGGCATTAGTCGGCAGTAGCAATTGAGTAATTCGATCCAATTTTAGGACGTGCGACATTACAAATATCGTTTGTATGTTCTACGAGAATTGGTATAGACTCCACTTCCCCGTTGCTTATCCCGCGCAATATTCATAAAATAGTTTCCGAATAATTAACTTTGTTACATTTATGCCCATCATAGCGCCTTCTATTTTATCGGCCGATTTTGCCAACCTTTCGCGGGATATTCGCATCGCCGAAGAATCCGGTGCGGATTGGATTCACGTCGATGTGATGGACGGACGTTTTGTACCTAATATTACGATCGGTCCGGTGGTCGTCGAACATCTCCGTAAAATCACCAAACTTCCGCTGGATGTTCATCTTATGATCGTCGAACCCG